>CAZIMJ010000358.1:0-32992 GCA_964540205.1 uncultured Eubacteriales bacterium
TTCGGTCCCAGGAGCATGGTGAGGCCGGGTTGGAATTCCAGGTCGACCCCAAAAAGGACAGGCGCATCTTTTTCGTACGAAAAGGAGACATTCTGGAAACGGATCATTGACGGTTCCATGATAGTGAATCCCCTGCTGCGAGGTGATGCATCTCGAGCCAGGCGCTCACTTTTTGATTTTTTTCTTCTGCAGCAGCATATCTTAAGAGAACAGGAGTTGAAGCCAGGAAAATAAAAGACACAACAGGAATGAGGCACACCAATACAGCTGCGACTGTACCGAAAATAAAAGTTCGCCCTAGGGCACCCATCTGATAGGTGAAAGCGGTGCGGACCATCAGTGAAGCAAACGCTGTGAGTGGGGGGAGAGAAGCGGCAACAGGCCATATTGCCTGGCCTTTTATGAGCGAGATGAGAGCGAGTATGGGAATAGTCCACAGGCCGATTAAAATAGTGTCGGTGAGGATTCGATGATTGGCTGACCATGGGAGAGATCGCGACCAGGGCCAGGGTGGTCTTCGCACAGCGAGAAGGTTAGCGGCAAAAGCACAGAACACTGCGATAGAAAGAGTACCGCCGAAGATAACACTCCTGAAGATTTGATGAGGAGTGAGTGTGTTGTTCGAGAGGAAAAGAGAAGTCAGGCCGAGGACAAAAAGGGAGGGCAGGTAGGCGAAGAGAATTCTTAAGCGGAACGCACGGAAGACGATGATCGCGCTTATGAATGAAACGGTGATAGTTTTCTGAGCTGTGAAGGTTTTTTGTGTTGTGAAGGACTTTCGAGAAGTGATAGGTGGCTGTGATAAGCCGGGTTTGTGGGAGGAGAAGTGTTTATGGGATTCGGAGAACTTGTGGGATTGGGAGAGCTTAAGGAATATAGATAGTTTGCGAGATGGGGAGAGAGAGCCAGCTGTTTTATCTGCAATGATTAGGAGAACAATTGCGATTGTGAGGAAAATCTCATGTCCTGATGTCGAGAGAACGCATGCGGCGAAAGAGAGTGGCTTGGTGAAAATATTACGCTGGACGGGAAGCACACACAGGCCAGCAGCCAGTCCTAAAATGGGCAATCCAATGCAATATAAAATTGGAGATACCTGAAAAACCGCAAAAGCGATGAGTGAGAGCAGAGCGAGGACCAGAAGAACGGGCGTTTGAGCGACGGCGATAGCGATGCAGGCAAGGCGGCGGTGTGTGAGGCCGCGGGCGGGAAGATGGCGGATCCAACCGTTGAGCCCGAGACAGATGCGGGGGGCTGCCATGGTGGCGACGTTCAGGCTGAGGATAGAGGAGACCAGTCCCATAAGAAGAGAGCCTCTTGCAAGAAGGGCTGCAAAAACAGTGTTGAACAGTTCGGGCCTCAGGAGGTAGTAGGCTGCAAAGACCACGGCCAGGATAGGACCAAGCTTTCGGAGAGCAAGCCGGGTTCCCACACTCAGATGAAAAATAACGAATGGCTTTACCGAATGTTCCTTCACCAGATCTCCTCTCTTGCGCTTATATCAGAGCCAAAAATCGATGTCAATGCACCTTTTTTTGGTCAACGAAAGTGAAGGATAGTGCGTTATGGTATATGATGAGAGAAAAATGGACGAGATAGCTCTAGTGCAATCAGCTCAGGAGGGCAGCGTGGATGCCTTCAAATTTCTGTTTGAAGACAACAAGCGCCGGATCCTTTCCCTGGCTTACCAGTACACAAAAAACCTCGAAGACTCCGAAGACATTGTCCAGGATACCTTCGTCAAGGCGTACCATTCGCTTCAGAAGTTCAACATCGGGGCCGACACAAATTTTTCAGCCTGGCTCTACAGAATCGGCATCAACTGCAGCATCGATCACTTGAGGAAAAATAAGAAACAAAAAGACAACATCATGCCGACAGATGATATCAATGGGCTGAGCGCACCGACGAACACTTCGAATCCCGATAACACCCACCACAAACGTGAGGTCAGGGAGAAGCTCGAGCAAGTGCTTGACACGTTGACGAAGAGGCAGCGGATGATATTTATCCTCAAACACTATCAGGAACTGAGCATCAAGGAGATCGCCGAGTACATGGACTGTTCTGAGGGGAGCGTGAAGAAACAGTTGTTCCGGGCCGTCTCGGTCATGAGAAAACACTTCAAATGTTTTTTACCGGAGAACCGCTATGAAATGCAAAAAGTGTAAAGAAGACATCGTGCTTTTGCTTTACGGTGAGCTTGCCGATAAAGACAAGGGCGAAGTGATGGAACACATAAAGGAATGCCCGGAGTGCGCTGACGAATGGGAGAGCACTAAGGGAGTTTTTGCACTGTTGGACGAGACAAAGGAGGAAAGTGCACCCGAAGCAGATTGGGACAGATGCTGGGGTGCCATCCAGACGGATATTGCTGAGAAACCAAAGGGGGAAAGACGCAAAAGGACAGAGAGAGAGAGGCGGTTTGTTGTGCGTCCAGGGTGGGTTTATGCGGCGGCGTCAGTTTTCGTGATCTTTGTTCTGGGCGTGCTTATCGGAAGGTTCTGGTTAACGTCGGACACACAGATCGCCGCGGCCCCTGGGATACAGGCTTCGGGCTCTTCAGAATACATCAAGCAGTCGTTGAGCGAGCACTTTGAAACTCTGAAACCGCTGCTTGTTTCATATGCCAATTATTCTGCTGAGGAAAACGGGAGAGAGACCATCACTCTGGACAAGGAGATCGTTAGGAGTCTGCTCATCCAGAACTATCTGTTAAAAAAACTCGTGTTAGAGTCAGACCCACAGGCTGAGGAGATTTTGGAAGATCTAGATCTTATCTTGAGAGAGATCAAGAACATGCCCAGCGATGACCAATGGGCTCTGTCTCAGGTTAAGGAGCTCATCCATGAAAGGGAAATACTCTTCAAAATGGATATATTGAAGACTTTATAGGGAGGTACACAATGAGACACACAAAAATCTTAGTATTGTTTCTGGCTTTTGTCCTTGTTGTGGGCGGCCTGCTGATAGCGCAGGAAACCAAAGACAAGGAAATTTATAAAGAGGCCAGAAAGTCTATCTATAAGAAAGATTGGGAGAGAGCGATCAAGGATTTTGACCGGTTGGTTGAAGAGTTCGATGAGAGCAAATATATGGATCAGTCGCTCTATTATCTTGCATTCAGCATGGATAAACTCAGCATACAGATGGAAGAATTTGAAAAACAGATCAAGTACAAGAAAGATGCCATCGGGAAACTCAATTCTCTCATCAAGGGATTTCCTGCGAGCTCCTGGGTGGATGATGCCCGAACCTTGAGAGTCAAGATCGCAGAGGAACTGGTTAAAAGCGGCCAGCCCGCTTATCGGCTGTATATCAATGGAAGTCTTAGGAAGATCGAAGATTTGGAGGAATTGGAAGAGATCGAGGGCATCGAAGAATTACTGGAAATGAAAGATCTCGAGGAGTTGGAAAACCTTGGATTGGAAGAACTGGAAGAGTTGGAAGGGACAGAAGGTATACTTGCGCTGGATGAGCACGGGGGGCTTGTGGCATTAGGTTCGCTAAAAGTTTTGAAATCATTAGAGAACCTGGCTGTGATCGGAGAAATTAATATCGATCCTATCATTGTTATAGGCGAAGGTAAGGAAGAAGATTCTGAATTGGAGCTGAAGCTTGTGGCCTTGAGCGCACTCATGAACGTGGATGAAGAAAAGGCCTTTCCCATTCTCGTTAAGACCATAAAGGAAAGCGAGAATCCTAAGCTCAGAGGAAGAGCGCTGTTTATTCTGGCTAATTCCGATCATCCGCAAGCCAGGGATATAATGATCGATGCGGCGACTAAGGATCCGGATGAGAAGGTTCAGGAAATGGCCATTTCCTTGCTTGGGAATAATCAGGATGAAAAGAGCCTGGACACTCTTATCAAGATTTATGATGCGACTGCTGATAACAAATTAAAGGAGCGCCTGATTCTGGCTATGGGACAGAATGACAGTGAAAAGGCAAAAAAGAAACTGTTCTGGATCCTTGAAAATGATAAAGACCCGAAAGCCAAAGAGGCGGCCATATTATGGTTGAGGAATAGGGACGATGAAAAAAGCCTTGAAGCCATGATCGCAGTTTTCAATAAAGCGACCGACACGACACTCAAAGAGAAAGTGATTATGGCCATTGGACAGAACGATAGCAAAAAAGCTGAAGATAAAATGATTGAAATTTTGATGAGTGATCCAAACATGAGGATGAAGCAACTTGCTGTAATGTTGTTGGGACAGAAAAAAAGCGAAAGGATCCTCGATGTTCTCAAGGGTGTGTACGTCGATGTGGATGAGGCAAACTTCAAGCAAAACATCATTTTTGCCATGTCGCAGAACCAAAGTAAAAAGACCGTACCCGTTCTGATCGAGATGGCCAGGCAAGAGAAAGACCCAAGGCTGAAAAAGCAGATCATTTTTGTGCTTGGTCGATCCAAGGATGATGACGCGATCAAGTTCCTAAAGGAAATCATCGAGAAGTAAGCAAAAAGACAAAAAGGGGACAGGCTGCTTTTTTAATTACCCCTGTAAAAAGTAGCCTGTCCCCTTTTCTAGAGGACGGGCCAAGAGCGGGGGAAGAAAAATTTCTCGTAGAGGCGGAGGGCGTAGAGGTCGGTCATGCCGGCTATCGCATCGCCCACGCGTCTTTCCAGCGAATCCCCTTCCGGATACGGCTTGATCAAATCCGCCGGATCCTCCATCAGATGCGCAAATAGGTCTGTCATGATCTTTTCTGTTTTTCTGAGCTCGGCACTGGCCGCCGGATTAAAATACACACGCTCGTAGAGGAACTCGCGGAGTTCTGCAACGCCTTTGGCGATCTCTTCACTCATTGCGATCTTCGCCAGGCCCGTTTTGAGGCTGGATTCGACCACATCTTCGACCATCTTGTCTATCCGTGACGCATGCCATTTGCCGAAGATCTCGACAAGATGTTCGGGGATATCTTTGGCCTTGATGACATCCGCTCTTACGGCATCGTCGATATCATGATTCACATAGGCGATAACATCTGAGGCCCTGACAATCTGTCCTTCCAGTGTGGCTGGCATATCCTCTTTATGCTTACTCAGGATGGCTCCCTTCCCCTTGGAATGCTTGGAGATGCCGTCGCGTACTTCATAAGTAAGGTTGAGACCTTTCCCCTCGTATTCCAACTGTTCCACCACGCGAAGGCTCTGCTCAGAATGAGTGAAACCTGTAGACAGAAGAGTATTTAAGGTGTTCTCCCCTGCATGCCCAAAAGGTGTGTGCCCCAGATCATGGCCCAGGGCAATAGCTTCTGTCAGATCCTCGTTCAGCCGCAAGGCTTTGGCTATTGTGCGGGCGATCTGCGAGACCTCGAGCGTGTGGGTCAAGCGTGTGCGGTAGTGGTCTCCAAAAGGAGCCATAAACACCTGGGTTTTGTGCTTCAATCTCCGGAATGATTTGCAGTGGATGATCCTGTCTCTGTCGCGCTGGAAAGCAGTCCTCATGGAATGGAACTTTTCGGGGCGCTCCCTCCCCTTGGAGTCGGAGCTTAAGCAGGCCTTTGCGTGGAGGGTCTCTTTTTCGAGTGCCTCTATCCTTTCCCTTATGGACATCTCTTTTCCCATTCTATTAGTCGGCGTTTGCTCCTGTTCTTTCCATTTACCATCTTTTGAGACCCTTTACAACGCATTATTTTGGTTTGTAAAAAAGATCAAACCTGTATTTTTCGGGTCAATTAATTTTTGGGATAGATGAGCCAAGGTGCGTTCTTCTGAGCCTGCGTGATGAGAAGTCTCGGAACAGGAAAATTGATCTCCTTGCGGTGGGAGAAAAACATTCTTTCTGTCACGATCTTCAGCGCTTCGCCCACTCCCATCGTGTTCATTATGGAGAAAGGCCCTTCTTTCCACTTCAGTTCGTTTTTGCAGAGCTTTTCTAAATCCGACAGCTCTACAATTCCTGATTCCACTAATTCTGTCGCTGCTATGAAGGCAATCGATTTAAATCTTAGCCCAAGTGTTTCAACAAGCATAAAATCGTAGACGGTTTTTTTCGTATCCTTTTCAGACACCAAAGCCACAGTAGACCCCTCTTCAGCCGCACAGTATTTCTCGTGAATTTCCCTGAGGCTTTTAGAGGGGGTGAAAAAGTTGTCAAAGATTCGTGTGAGATCATTCTCGGGATCAGAAGTATCGGAAAGAAAATCCAAAAAAGCCACAACCTTAGCGATACCCACTTCATCGATTATGGATAAGAATCCCTTCGGGATGCCGAACGTTTTTTTCGCCGCTTCTTCCACAGGAGCAATATCGAATCCATCGTCGATCATCCGTGTCGCCTCAAGCAACAGGGCGGCCAACATCAGGTTTGCAATGCCCCCTCTTCTCTCCTTCAGGGGAGAGATGGTCTCTTCGACCAAAATGCGATTGTTTTTTTCGTTTGTCATCATGATGTCCTTTTTAATTTGAAAACAATTATTCGATCAAAAGAAACGCAAACCGGTTCATCTTCTCGTCATAATCAGAGAGAACGTTGATCGAATAGCCAACCTTACGGACAGTTGTAAAGACATCCATGGCCAACGACTCAGGCGTTGGTCTGGCCTGCTCGGGCTCTTTGCATTTCGCCCTCACTCCCGTACAGTTTTTACAGATATTGCAGCTATCCAGGAACAGCAAAAAGGCTTTCTCATAGCCGGAACAAAAGACCTCCCTTTCGAGCCCCAGAAGCTTTCGGTTGAGTTCTCGTGTCCAATCCCAGCGGTCCTCGGGTTTATCCACTCTTTTCTCAAAATGGAAAATGACAGCGTCTTTATAATCGCGAAAGAATCGTTCACATTCGGGAACAGAGGGCACATTCGGTGGACATGTGGCTGTCCTCCCGTATTCATCACAGCCAAACATGCATTTCATCCTCACCCACTGGGCCACGACAAATTCTTTTGGGTCGATCCATTTGAAATCAGTGTATCCGTGCGTACGAAAAAGTTCTTCTAAGTTTTCTCTGTTCATAGCGGCCATTCGATAGTTTCCTTTTAATTAAAGCGGCATTATACCATATTTCTCACTAAGCTTTGTGCTCGTACTGTGCACGGATCTTGAGGCGATTGTTGATATATTTCCTCAGGAATTTCACAGCGACATCCGAACGACGGAAGGTCGGCACGCCCGCTTGTTCCAAACAATCTGTCATCGGCTTAAAAATGTCGCCGGCATCAAGGTTCACAACAAAAGGTTTATCTGTTTTGTGGAAGATATCGATGAGACGCATTGCTATGCTGTTGGGATGGTACACATTTTCCTCATGGAACCGCCCCGGTACAAGCGTCTGCATAGAGGGAGTCATTGGCACAGGCGATACGATGGCGCAATCCACATTTTCATCCTCGAGCATGGCCAACACACAATCGGTAAACACGACATCATTGGCCACAGGTGTTGTATCCAGAGGATTGTGGACATCCTGGAGCCGGGTAATGCCCTGCGTCTCCAAGATTTGAGAGATCCTTTTCTCTGTTTCCGGTGAGAGTTTTGCCAACCGGAACTCCTGGTCGTTCTTGAGATTGTCAGCCATGGTCACACATTCAAAGCCTGCATTGCTGATGATGGCGATCCTGTTCCCTCGAATTTCCTTGTGGGCCAATAAGGAAAGATTTTTCACATAGTTCTCAAAATCAAAGATACTGTCTGCAACGATGGCGCCGGCCTCTTCCAGGATGGCTTTGGAGACGCTGTAATCCCCGGCCACCGAGGCTGTGTGACTGGCTGTGGCCTCTCTCCCCTCGGGGGTGCGCCCTGCCTTGTAGATGACGATCATCTTCCCTTCTCGGGTGACGATCCGGCAGGCCGCTTGGGCACAGGCAAGACCATCCGCGGGCATAAAACCTTCGACATACACCCCGAACACTTTGGCTTCATCATCATCCTTGAAGTAGTGCAGGTAATCCGACACTGTGAGATCGATCTGATTGCCGATCGATATTGCGTACAGGGGTTCGATATTGGGAAGCTTGCTCATCCGGGATATCATAAACGCCCCGCTCTGGCTCAGGTAAACGAGACTGGTCTTGCGGCCTGTCGTTCGGGGCAGTTTGTAATCGGGCACAAAGGTTGTGTCGTATTTTCCAGGGTTAGAATATATGCCCAGACAGTTGCCGCCGTTGACGACCGGAGTGAGTTTATTTTCTTGAATGCCATCCTCGAGCAGTTTTTTGATCTCCTCCTCCAGATCCTGTGTCCCTTTTTTTTCGCCAATACCGCCGGTGATAATGATGGCCGACCTGGCTTTTTCATGAGCGATCAACTCTTTGATAACTTCATAGGTTTGCTCAGCAGAAACGGCGATCACAAACATGTCGACGGCCTTGGGCAGATCAGCGATCGTGGGGACACATGTGCACCCCTCGATCTCCTTGGCGTCGGGTTTCACGACAAAAATATTCCAGTTATAAAACCCTCCACCGAGGATGTTGTTCAAGATGATGTGACCCACATTCATTTTTTCTGATACGCCGATAATACCGATGGTCTTCGGCTTTAACAGATACTCGATGTTCTCGAAGCGTGATTTTCTGGGCACTGTCTGGTTTCTTGAAAATCGACACATTCCATCCAGGGCGATCAGTCTATTATCCTGGACGACAAAAGGATTGACCTCGGCCTCTTCGATCACAAAGGGATGATCGGTCTTGTACGGTGAATAGTAGGCGCCCAGCTTGAGGAATCGGTAATAGGTCTCTACGAGCTCATCCTTGGAGATCAGTGCCTTACTCCCCCGCACATTCCCGACGAGTTTGTCATATACGGCAAGAGGTTCGAGGATGCGGTTGATATCTTCTTTGAGCAGGATATGCGGCGATCCGATGGAAACGGCTTTCCCCTCCTTGATCCTTTCGCTCAGGTACTCGATCTCCACACCGCCCACTCCCATCGTGGCAACAGGCCCGAAGTCTCGAGAATTCCGCAGCCCCATCAGGAGTTCAGTTCCGAAACCGCTCTTATCATACGTGACTTTTTCACACACCAGGAATCCCAAGATTTGCTGTTCGATTTTTTCGAGCGACCAGGACTTTTTTTTATCGGATTCGGGGAAATTTTTGATCCATTCAAGGAACTTCGATGGAACAGTCTCGAGCATGGTTTTACTGGCCTTGTCGAGCTCATGCACATCATTCTTGACGAACTGGATCCCGTCCACATCTGTCTTGTGTACGATTATGGGAGCGATGATTTTCAGGACGAGCGACTCTCCCTCGAATATCTGTAAATCTTCCGCTTTTACCTGTTCTCCTTTTCTCACAAAAACGCACTTGGGTGTCTTTATCCCTGCGACGTCGAGGATCTTGTAAACTTCGTGCTCCAGGAGGAAATTCCGGTTGTCCTTCTCGGCAGAGTGAAAGATGTCATTTATCCGATTAAAATCGATCTTCATGTTTATTTCTCCTCTACATCTTTATTGGTCCACTCAGGGAGTGGACCCTACATCATCAAGGTGAATTCGATAATTCAAATCCACACTGTGGTCCGTTCGGGGAACGGACCCTATATCTTATCGGTCAGCTTGGGGAGCTAACCCTACATGAAAATTGGGGACTGGCTCCGATTTTCTGTAAGAAAAGAGGTGCCTGTACCCATTTTCTCCCGGTCCACTCGGGGAGTGACCCTTCACTAACCGGCGGCTTCGCGGCCGAGCTGGAAGGCTTTGAGGTTGGTGTCTACAACTTTGTCTCCACGAGGTTTAAACAACTCACGGATGAATTCCTCCAGACTCTTTTCCTCGAGGATAAGATGGACTGACGCTGCTCCAAGCATAACCATGTTCTGTGCTCTTGCAAAGCCTGCTTCCTGAGCCAACTTCGCCGAATCGACTATGATATTTCTGGGAACGCTCTGAACCTTGGCCAACACCTCGTCAAGCTTTGGGTAATCAGGAATATTCACAAAAGGAGAGCTGCTCGTAACAACGATCCCATCCGGAGCCAGATAATCAAAATAGCGGATGGATTCAAGAGGTTCTACACTCAAGATCATATCCGCCGCTCCCTTGGGAATGAGATCACTGAATATGGCTTGATTCGAAAGGCGCAGATGTGATTGCACAGCACCACCCCTTTGCGCCATCCCGTGAACCTCGGCCTGCTTGAAGCTTAAACCCTCCTTCAAGGCCGCGTTGTCGATGACATAGGCAATGGACAAAATTCCCTGTCCTCCTACTCCGGCAAGAATGATATCCTGTTTCATGGCTTTAGCTCCTTCTCTTTTTTCGAGCCTGTTGGACACACTCTCGAGCGGCGATGATCACTGATAATCCTTTATAGTCAAGCTCTTCTTTGATGACTTGGACATTTGTCTCCAGGTTCTTGGGAAGGGGAATGATTGTATGGATATGGTCTTTGCTGACACCCAATCCCTCGATGATGCGGACCAGTTTCTCGCCGGATGCATACGTCGGTTGCCCTCCGGTCATTGCGACTATGGCATTATCAAAAATCATGACCGTCATGTTGGTATTTACGGCTGCCGCATCAAGGAGTGGGGTGATGCCGGAATGGGCAAACGTGGAGTCGCCGATAACCGCCACTGAGGGAAACACACCCGCTTCCGCGCCACCCTTGGCCATGCTGATACTGGCGCCCATGCAGACACAGCTCTGTATGGCATTGTAAGGGGGAAGAGCACCGAGTGTGTAACACCCGATATCGCTGAAGACATTTGACTGGGGGTAAGATTCCAAAGCTTTGTTGAGAGCATCATAGGCATCTCGATGACCACACCCTTGACAGAGTTGGGGAGGTCTTCCCGCCATGGGGAAATCGTTGATGGCTTTTTGTTCAAGAGGCTCCATTCCCAATCCCTGGCGCACTATCCCAGGAGTGAGCTCCCCTGTTGTGGGGAGATGTCCGCTCAGCTTCCCATGGACTTTTGTTTCACACAGTCCAAACATGCCGTGAAGGTTTCGCTCGATGAACGGATACCCTTCTTCCACGACCAAGACCGTCTCTACGTGATCCACGAGTTCGGTGAAAAGCCCCTCGGGGAGCGGATAGGTCGTCACTTTGAGAAGAGAGGGAGATCCGGTGACATCAATTAAATTTTCAAGCACATAATTATGCGCCACGCCTGATGCGATGATGCCGAGTTTAGTGTTTTCTTTATTGATGCGAAGTGAATTAAACTCTGAGGCATCTGAAACCTGGACGAGCTCTTTTTGCTTTTCTGTGAGTAATTTGAAGCGCCTTCGGGCGTTTACGGGGAGAAGAGTCCAGTCTTTGCCTTCCCCGTAGCGGATCTGATTCTGTTCCCTGGGGGGCCTTGGTTGAACGCGGGAGCGGCTGTGGGCGAGGCGCGTGACCATCCTGATCATCACGGGGATACCCATTTTCTCAGACACATCGAACGCTTCTCTGGTCATATCATAGGCCTCCTGATGGTTCGACGGCTCAAAACAGAAAATCTGTCCGAATTGGGCGTAGAAGCGACTGTCCTGCTCGTTCTGAGAGCTGTGCATTCCAGGGTCATCAGCCACAACGACCACAAATCCTCCGTTGGCTCCAGTGATGGCGGCGTTCATGAAGGGATCGGCCGCAACATTGAGTCCCACATGTTTCATGGAAACGAGAGCCCGTTTACCCGCATAGGACACACCGAGGGCTTCCTCGAAGGCGACCTTTTCATTGACCGACCAGGAGGCACCATAGTTTTTGCCCCCATCTGAGGCTCTGAGCAGGTACTCCATGATCTCAGAGGCCGGTGTCCCCGGATAGGAATATCCACCTGAAAGGCCCGCATGGATAGCTCCCAGGGCAACAGCTTCATCACCCAGTAAAATTTCATGTTCCATTTTTTCCTCGGAGTATAAATTATGATTTTGGATATGTCGCTTAACGTATGAATGAGTTAAGCCATAAGATACCCGCTCTTGCTTTTTTAGTCAACACCCAACCCCTCCTAGCCTGGATTATTCATAAATAATGCCGACCTAAAAATGCAAATGTGTATGTTGTATTTCGAACATCTCAAGAAAGATAGATAATAGTGTCGGCATTATTTATGAATAATTCAGGCTGAATGATTTTGACAATAAAAGGTGGGTTTTTTATAATACCCACACCAAAATATTTGTTTTGGGAGAAAATATGTCAAACCGAAAGATCGGGATCATCGGAGCAGGCCCTGTGGGGAGTATCATGGCCGCTTATCTGGCCCGAAAGGGCGAGGATGTCTTTCTCGTGGATATCAAACAAGAGCTGATCGCAGCCATAGAAGCTGGAGGGATCACAATCACGGGCACTGGTGACAATTTCAACATCAGCCTCAAGGGCACAGGTAATTTTGCCGCAAGCCTCGAACGGTTTCATGCCGATTGGATCTTCATCGCAGTCAAGTCCAATTTTCTCGAATCTCTGATGGAGGAGATCAAGTTTTTCTACAAACCCGGCCAGAAATTTCTTATCGTGCAAAACGGTATCGATAATGAAAATCGGGCTGCCGAAGAATTCGGGAAAGACAACGTCTTTCGATTCGTCATCAATTATGCAGGGATGATCGACGAGCCGGGCACGGTGAGGGTGTCCTTTTTCAACCCGCCCAATTACATCGGGACACTTTCTAAAAAAAATGAATCCGAAGCGAAAAAAATGGCAGAAGTCATCGATGGGACAGGGCTGGAGACCGTTTTTGTGCCCGACATCAAAAAATATGAATGGAAAAAGACCATTCTCAATGCTGCTTTGATGCCCGTGTGCGCTAGTACGGGACTCACCATGAAGGAAGCCATGGGGATTGAAGAGACCCGTTTTCTCTGTGAGAAGATCCTCTCTGAATCCATCCAGGTCGCCCAGAATATGGGGTATGAATACGAGGAGAATTTCTTAGAAAACGCCCTTTCCTATCTTTCCAAAGCCGGTCACCATAAGCCCTCGACATCACTCGACCTGGAAGCCGGCAATCCTATAGAGTACATCTTCCAGCCTATCATCGACTATGGGAAGAAAACTGGTGTGCCCACGCCTTTTCTTGAATCGCTGACAAAAGTCGTGCGCGCATTAGAACACCAACAAAGGATATTGTGAAAGTGAAAGCGATCCAACGCTACGGCAACTGCTTCGTCTGTGGCGATAAAAACGACATCGGATTGAAGCTTGATTTTTATGAAAAGGATGGAAAAGCCAGGGCGGAGTTCACGCCCACAAAAAGCTTTGAAGGCTACAAAGGTATTTTGCATGGAGGCATACTGTCGACGCTGCTAGATGAGGTGATGATTAAATCTATCCTCGCTAAAGGAATCCTCACTGTGACGTCTCAGATCGAAGTGAAGTTCAAAAAACCTGCGATCATCGGAGAAAAACTTATCATCGAAGGTGAGATCATGGGGGAACGGGGGAGGCTGGTCCTTACTGAGGGTAAAGTATTTAAGGAGGATGGTATCGTAGTCGCCGAGGCCAAAGGAAAATTCTTCAGGGCAGAAGGCCGGATCAAAAAGCAACTGGAACAAGGATTGAGATAAATGGAAAAGCTCAAAATCATCGATTTTCATATCCACATCGGCCTCAAGGAACATTGGAAAGATTGGGTCAAACAATTCCAAGAGGAGGCACGATCAGATTTCTACAAGCACTACGAAGAGATGATCGTCCCGAAGAATTTCGCCGCCTACCTCAAAAACCACAACATTGTAAAAGCCATCATCCTGCCTGAAATAAATCCTGAAGTGACAGGAGTGGTCTCCAATGAGTATGTCTTTGAGTTCTGCCAGGGTTTCGATGTTTTTGTCCCCTTCTGCACCATCAATCCTGCCCTGAGTGAAAAACCGGGTAAAGACTTTGAAAAATACGTCCGGATGGGCGCAAATGGAATCAAGCTCTATCCCTCATACAGTTATTTCTACCCCAATGACAGTACCCTCTATCCGGTTTATGAGATCGCGCAGGAACATCAATTGCCCGTACTCGTGCACACGGGATCATCGATATTCAGGGGCTCCAAGATCAAATACGCCGACCCCATCCATCTCGATGATGTGGCCACGGATTTTCCAGAGCTTCCGATCCTTTTGGCCCATAGTGGGAGAGGCCTATGGTATGAGAGGGCATTTTTCCTGTCGAAAATCCATCCAAATCTCTATCTGGAGATTTCCGGTCTGCCTCCAAAGAACCTGCTAAAATACTTTCCCGAGCTCGAAAAGAACATCGATAAAGTCGTTTATGGATCGGATTGGCCTGGAATTCAGACCATCGCCCAAAATATCGAAGCCATTCAAAAGCTCCCTCTTGCTCAGGAATCCATAGAGAAAATTCTCTACAAAAACGCAGCGCAAATCCTGGAGCATACAAAATTGGAAAACTGATCCGCAAAGGATAACAGAGATACAAATGACTCTTTATACGTTTGAAGGACAACAGCCTCAGGTTGGCAATGGCTCGTTTATCGCCGAATCAGCTACAGTCATCGGAAACGTCGTGATCGGAAAGAACGTTTACGTCGGCCACGGAGTTATCCTCCGGGGAGATTATGGAACAATTGTTGTGGGAGACGGAACGGCCCTCGAGGAAGGCGTTATCGTCCACGCCCGACCCAAAGACAAAGCCGTGTTTGGCCAGCGGGTGACCGTGGGTCACGGGGCGATGATTCACAACGCAATCATCAAAGATTTTGCGGTGATAGGGATGCGCTCTACGATCAGTGATTTCAGTGTCGTGGGCGAGTGGGCCATCATCGGAGAGATGAGCCTCGTGAAAAGAAACCAGAAAATCCCTGATGGCTCTGTGGCTGTAGGATCACCAGCCAAGGTCATTGGAAAGGTAACGACCGAACAAAAAGAATTCTGGAGTCACGGGAAAGAGCTCTACATAGAGATGGCTGAACGATACCGAGCACCGGGGGCGTTCTGTCGGATCGAACCAGTCAAAACAAAAAAATCTTGATCCAAATTGCGGCTTAAAAGAATAAAAATTTTCAGAGGAAGAGAGTGCTCTACGCTTTGCTTCTTGAGACGGCCGAAGCTCATCCTGACAGGCTGGCTGTGATCTGTGGGGATACGCACCTGACCTATGGACAGCTCAAAAACAGGGTCGACCGGCTTGCCAATGGGCTGAGGTCTCTCGGTATCAAAAAAAACGCAAAGATAGCGATACTCCATAAAAATTGTCATCGGTTTCTAGAAACATACTTTGCTGCGGCAAAGATCGGAGCCATACTCATCCCCATGAATTACCGCCTCTCTATCGAGGATTTCATCTATATTCTGGACAACTCCCATGCTAGGCTCCTCATCACACAGCCGGACCTCGTACCGCATCTCTTTGCAAATAAGGACGTGCTTCCACATCTCGAGAGAATTATCTTCACTCACTCCGTTGCTGTTTCAACTTCTGAATCCCATTTCGATTTTTCATCTCACCAAAAATCAGATGAAAGAAACCTGGATTATGAGTCTCTGGCTGAGCGGGCATCAGAGGAAGAGCCTGAAAAAGCATCAAAAGATGAAGAAGACAAAGATGTTGTCCATGATTCTGATATCGCACAGATCTACTACACGAGCGGCACCACCGGTAAACCGAAAGGAGTGATACTGACGCATAAAAACAACCGGGTTCACGCAGAGAACACAAAGAAAGAATTAGAGCTTACTGTAGAAGACAGATGGCTTCATGTCTCGCCAATGTTCCACCTGGCAGATGCGTGGGCCGTGTGGGCGATCACCACTGTGGGAGCCACACATGTGATGGTTCCCGGGTTCGAACCGGACCGTGTCTTGGATGCTATCGAACACCATCGGGTAACACTGAGCAATTTCATCCCCACGATGCTGAATATTTTGGTGAATTATCCTGGCGTGGGAGATTATGATTATTCATCCCTCAGGCTGATCCTCAGCGGCGGAGCTCCGATTGCCAAAGAGGTCGTGAGGAAAGTGATCGAAAAGTTCGGGTGCGATTACATCCAGACCTATGGATTGACCGAGACAAGTCCCTTTCTGACGATGTCCATCCTCAGAGAAGAAATGAAGGCTCTCCCATTTGAGGAGAGGTTGAGATACATGGTAACCACCGGCCGGCCTTTTTACGGTGTGGGGCTTAAGGTGGCAAGAGAAGATGGGACAGAAGTGACGCCCGATGAGCACGAAGTTGGGGAAATATTGGCTAAGGGCGAAACAGTCACTCCTGGCTACTGGCATATGCCGGAGGAGACATCTCAGCGCATCGTGGATGGATGGCTGCACACCAAAGACCTGGCCGTTGTCAATCCGGAAGGATATGTGACGATCGTGGATAGAAAGGACGATGTGATCATCAGCGGCGGTGAAAACATCTACTCAATCGAGGTCGACGATGTGCTTTACGCTCACCCGAGTATTTTGGAGGCGGCTGTTTTTGGTTTGCCGGATCCGGTTTGGGGAGAGAGGGTGACAGCTGCAGTCGTATTGAAAAAGGACGAAGATATCCAGGAGGAGGAGATCATAGACTTCTGTAAAGAGCGTTTAGCTCCATTTAAGGCGCCCAAAACAGTGATCCTCACAGATTGTCTGCCCAAAACAGGGTCGGCAAAAATCTGCAAGTACAAACTCCGCAAGCAGTTCGAGAAGGAATTCAAACATCGGGATAGGGAGAGGCAGGAGAAGAAGAAAAAGGAGAGCAAATCTCATGGATGATGTATACAACGCTATCTCTGCAGACATACTGAAGTCGCAACATGTGATTGCCTTCACAGGGGCTGGCATCTCTTCAGAAAGTGGAATCCCCACCTACAGGGGGGCAGGCGGCCTCTGGACGAAATACGACCCCAACCGCTATGCCAACATCCACTATTTCAAGAAAGACCCATCCTACTACTGGAGTTTCTTTCGAGACGTCCGCTATCCGATGCTCAATATAGTGGTTCCCAATAAGGCGCATCTGGCTCTGGCAGAAATGGAACAAATGGGGCACATGCAGACAGTGATCACACAGAACATCGACGGCCTGCACCAGGAAGCGGGCTCCACCTCGGTGATCGAGCTGCACGGGACAACACGCATCATCACCTGCATGAACTGTGCTGAAGAATACCCGATGGAAGCCGTTTTCCCGATATTGGATAAGCAGATCCCGCCTCTGTGCCAGGAATGTCAGGGGGTATTGAGGCCGGCTGTTATTTTCTTCGGCGAACCCTTAAATCCGCAGGTTATCGGTAGGGCTTATGAAGAGGCGGACTGCTGTGATTTTCTCCTTGTCATGGGGAGCTCTCTGGTTGTCTATCCAGCCGCCGATCTTCCTGTTACTGCCAAGCAAAGAGGAGCAAGCCTAGCCATCATCAATAAAGATCCCACACCCATGGATCAACTTGCGGATTATGTCATCCATGAAGAGGCAGGAACGGCACTCCCCCAAATCGTTGAAAGCCTCAGGTCATCCACATCTTAGTTCTTTTAAAATTAAAGCTGACATTCATCTGGCTGGGTGAGAGTGCCCGGCTGGCAAAGGGATCGTTTCAGAAGGTGATACAGGATCTTCAAATTGAGGGGTCCCACCTTTAAACACGATCACGTTTCGTACTTCTGAATCTCCGACTACAGGCATCCAGACTAGAGAGGATTCACTGAGCCGCAAGAACCACCGTGACCGCCTGATCTGGAAGGCGCCCAATCGGATGATGCTCTTCAGGACTATAACGATACGCTCTGGAGTCCAGGTGTCCACAACCTCTTTATATCCTGATTCCTGCATTTTCAGCTCCAGGATCTCATCTGCCTCTGAATCACCTGTGAAGTCCTTTTCCCCAGCTTGTTTGATGGTAATTCCACTCAAAGTATCTTTTGTTGCTGATTCTTCCAGAAGAGCTTTTTTGGATGCCTTCTCCAGAGTCTCTTTTTTGGCGGCTTCTTCCGCAGCCCGCTCTTCCAATTTTTCTATCCAAAACTGTGCACCCAGAGACATCAACGTCGCCAGATCAAACGCAGGATGGAGAGACTCATGGAATTCTTGTTTAAAAGCTTTTACACCCGAAACGAAACAATCCCGGTTTGGCAGATATTTGGGTGGGATGTCCAGAATTCCTTCAATGACTTTTAGAGATGTTTTTCTTAAGTCCCCGTTCAACACAATTCCCAACAGAATCAGGGGATTGAGATTATATGACGAGGGTAGCGGGCCGATCGAGTGATTGCTATCAGGCTGAGGATTTGAGCTCTTTAGGTCTCGAGAGAAAAAAAGAACATCGCGTTCATTTGTCCGCAGTGCTCGATTATAAGGCGGAGCATATCGCTTGATCTCATCCGATTCCACAAGAGCTGCTTTAATGGCTGTACGGGTTACTGTCGTATCCAGAGATCTCGCCTGGCTCAGCATTTCAAGGATGTGATCAGGATGCCGGCCTCCTTTATGAAAGTAGCTGCCTATCCTCTGCTTGAGAGATTTAGCCTTCCGCGAATTACCGACGAGGGAACCCGATGGAGTTGGGCGTCGAGGGCTGTATGAGCACGAGAGGAATAAAGATGTGTAGCACCTAAAAGTCGAGGCCTTAGAGGCAGAATAAAGGCAAACGAGTGCAGATCCGCAGACGCATAAGAAAAGGAGGGGCCATCCGTTTGAATATATCAATGGGTGGGAGGGCGGCGTTAAAAATCTGACTAGAGCGAAAACATCTCCACTGATTCTATCTCTAAAGGTACTCATTATTGCGTTTAGCCTAATCTTCACTCATCCCCTGTGTCTGTACTAACATGGTGTGATGAGGAAAGAGTTGTTCATACAGAGGGATTACCATATCCATGTATGCATAGGATGGGAAAAATACGAGATAGTTCCCTTTTTTCGCTTCCACCAGGGAGCCGATCGTTTTGGCCAGATCGTTTTTGGTGTGAGTCCTGTGTCTGTAGAGAGTGGACACAGATTTGGAGGCTAACAAACAGAGGTTTTCCGGAGGGAAGGGTGAAGGCAGAATCCGCTTTTGCACATCCTCTCTGCAACCCAATATCTGGGCAAAATAGGACATCGGAGTGATCGTTGCAGAAAAAAGAACTGCAGAATTTGTCCTTTCGAGAGCAGTGGACAGGTGTGCAGATGGATCGACACAAAACAATTTAACGGTAAGGTCCCTCCCCTTTTGCTCCAAACAGGTCACATAGTTCTCATCATACATATCAGCCACTTTACAGAACCAGTTCACATCAAAATAGTAGTCAAGCAAAATTTGATTGAGAGGAGATTGAGGGTTGGCTGTTACTTTCCGTTCCAGACTCAAGATCAAACGCCTCAGTAGAGAGAGAAGATCCTCGGGACAGTCTTTGTCCCACGCATAAACTTCATCCCCCAGCGCTTGTTTTCTCTCCAGAAGTGTATTATTGATCTCACCGATGAGTGTATAGATCTCGGTTTTTTTGTTGTCGAGTTTCCGCCGCAGCTCTAGAAAGGTCCCCTTGGTAATTCGGGCAGAAAACATCTCTCTCGAACGATCGACAAGATTGTGGGCCTCATCGATCAGAAAGGTGCAATTTATAGAACTCTCCAGAAAAAATCTTCTGAGGTATACCCTAGGGTCAAAGACATAGTTGACATCACAGATCACACAATCCACCCAGAGGGAAAGGTCCAGAGAAAACTCAAACGGACATATCTCATAGAATTCAGCAATTTCCAAAATGGCCTCACGAGTGAAAGCATCCTGACGGAAAAGGGACTCCCGGGCTTCTGCCAGCCGGTCGTAGTATCCTTTGGCGTAGAGACATTCTTCGCTGGTGCAGTTCTTGTCCGGATTAAAGCAGATCTTATCTTTGGCGGTTATGGTGACAAACTTGATCTGAAGGCCTTTTGTGTTCAACTTCATGAGATTTTTTCTGCGATCACACATCCAGTGGTGCGGGCCGTCAGGTAGAAAATTTTGTCCACATGACCCTGAGCAATGGCTTTAACAGCCGGGAAAAGAGCGGCGATGGTTTTTCCGGTGCCGGTGGGGGCCTGGATGATCATCTGCTCTTGATTCTGGATAGTGTGGGAGACATCTTCAACCATTTGAAGCTGTCCGAGCCGGAAGGATGAAAAAGGAAAATTTGCGTTCAGAATAACCTCGTTTCGAGCACTCTGCCAAGATTCGATCCTCTCAATCCAATCGAGATATTGACTGACCAGGTCGAGAAAAAAAAGGCACAGCTTTTCGTTAGAAACTTCCTGAAAAAAGGTTTTTATCTCCCCTGTCTCCAGCTGACAGTACGTCAACTGCGCTTGAATATTATCGATATTGTTCTCAAGAGAATACATGGCGGCATAGGTCTTGACCTGTGCCCAATGCAGGGAATTCTGTTCAGCGATAAAATTATCCAGGTCTCTTCGCGTGGTCTTGATCTCCTCGATCACAACCGAGCCATTCTTTCTATAAATACCATCGATGCGTCCCTGGATGTCTAGAGTTAAGGATTCGTTGTCGATACGGTAAAAAACAGGGACTTCGCTGTGGTAAGAATCGGGCCTGGATTTCTGGATCTTCTGATGGGCGCGCAGCCCGATATAACCTGAGGTTCTTGAGGATAGATCAAAAACAGACGACAGATCCCCTTGCCGAAGCAAGTGCTCAACGAAAACACGAACCGATACCCTGATGAGCTTCTTCATGTTTGACCTACAGATATTTGTTCACCATTTTGTCCACCCTATCTTATTAAAAAATAAATGTCAACTCTAAACCTGAATTATTCATAAAAGCTGCTGACACTTTTAAATCAAAAAAGAACTCCATGACTTCTCTGGAATACTATTTGAGTTTATTTGTCTTTGCTATTAGTCCTTTTTTAAAATAGACTAAGTTTAATAATACAAGCATAAGACGCGAAAATAAAAAACGATCCGTACGATCTCAGTGATTCCTAAAATTCCATTGAGGTAAATTTAAAGAGTTGTTATCATTAAGCTAAATGAATAAAAAAGAAACACTCGAACTCATCAGAAAAACTGAGTCTCCGCTGAAGAGACAGCTCCTGACCGTTGCCTTTATATCAAATCTACTTCAAAAAAAAGGAAAAGAAACCCCCATAGTTATAGGTGGCCTTGCTCTTTCCTACTACACGAGAGAGGTATATTTTACGGCAGATATCGACCTGGCATATTCAGATAGAGAGTCCCTGGATGAAGTTTTGACGGAAATAGATTTTAAAAAAAGGGGAAGATATTGGGTGAATGAGGATTTAAAAATTGCCATCGAAGTCCCTGTAGGGGTATTGGTTGGAGAAGATGCCCCCATAGAAATTGTGGAACTAGGTCCCGAACTCCAGTGCAAAATCATCGGGGTCGAAGATTTGATCATTGACCGGTTGAATGCGTGCAAACATTGGAAATCGGAAATCGATTGTGAAATGGCAGAGCTGTTGGTTATGAGGTATCTCAAAGAACTGGATTGGGTTTACCTCGAAAAGCGAGCCCGAAAGCCGGAGAATGATATCAGCACAGAGATGAAGGAATTAAAAAGAAGAGCAGAAACATGAGAGAAAAAAAGCGCAAATACGAAGATCAATCCGCTGTCGAATTCCTTCTGCTCAGTGAAAAACTCGGTCTGAAAAAGTATAGAAAGCATTTGAAAAGGGACGAGGAAAAAAGAAGAATTTTGATTGACTTAGGGCTGAAAAAAATCCGTGAGAAGGAAGACAAGGACTTCATTCTTATAGATTATAAGAAAAGAAAGATCAGTATCTAGGTTCTGTGCAGAACTTCATCAGCATATGGGATTCCTCACTTCGGATGAAATGGGATTCTTGGTGATAGCTCCCGCTATCACCAAGAATCCCACTTTTGACTCAGCCCAGAGACCTTGAAAGCCGCGGGCAGCGAAAAGATTTGTCCGGGGAGTCAATCCACCGGACAGGAGTCGTCTTCACTGATCTCAGAGGATTTTCCAAATCTAGCTCTTCTTGGGGATTTGGTTTTCGTCAACAGTGTGGGACACCGGACCTGGCCGGTGATCTGCTGGGCGATCATCCCAAAGAAAAATGATTTGAGCCAAGCCCCTTTTCGCATGCCAAGGATCAGAAAATCATGTTGATTTGCATGCGTTGCAATGGCTTTAGCGACATCAGAGTGCTGCGCAATTTCAATTTTCGCCTCTGGGATGTTGTACATTTTGGCTGTGCTTTTCAGCGATTCTTCTGTCTTCCTGATCACGGCCTTGCCTGAACCTTCTGCAACGACTCTCAAAAACGTGACCTCATTCTCCTCTCCTTGAGATAAGCTGTGGACGATCCGGGCCTTTAAATGATCATGGACTTCTTTTCCGCCGATCGAGAGGAGTATTCGACGGAAGGAAGGGATTTCTTCCGAATCGCTCTTGAGTATGGCCACATCACAGGGCTGCCTGTTGATGATACGATGGATCACACTGTTCTCCAGCGGGTCTTCGTCCTTTTTATAACCTAACAAAATCAGTTGACAGTCATTTTCTTTAGCGACTTGAACGACTTCTGCGGCGATAGAACGCCCGACTTTCATTAAAAACGTGTGAGGGACCTTAAGGTCGAATGCGATCCTTTGGGCTTTGTTCATGATGGTTTGGGCTTCGCGCAGGTATGGCTCTGCTTCGGAGTATTCCGTGATATTGGGCAACACGCTCACACTCAGCGACAGAATTTCGCCTTTACACGAGTGCGCTATTCGCCCAGCCACATGCATCAACGGAATAACCCGCGCAGGATTTGCCAAGGGCACCAAAATTTTGTAACGCCGGGTTTTTTTCAGATCGAGGAGTTCTGGCGTCTGGACAAATTTGGGAATGTCGGCGATTTTGACCTTTCTGGAAAAGGCGAAAAAATAAATGACGAGGCCAACCAAAATCCAGGCGGCAGTCAGGAGCCAGGCAGTCCTTTGATTGATAAGCTGGAAAAATCCCAAGCCTATACTCGTTAGGAAACCCAGGATCGGGATCACAGGGAAAAGAGGGGTTCGGAAGGGAGGCAGGGTTTTACTCCTTTTCCGGTAGATGATCAACGCCACATTGACTAAAGAAAAAGTCAGCAAAAACAACAAACTGCTGGCAACACCGATGGTTTCCAGGGGAAGAAACACGGC
This sequence comes from uncultured Eubacteriales bacterium, assembly GCA_964540205.1. Classification (GTDB taxonomy): domain Bacteria; phylum Acidobacteriota; class Aminicenantia; order Aminicenantales; family Aminicenantaceae; genus WTAW01. The sequence goes on from CAZIMJ010000358.1 coordinate 22,972, forward strand.
GATCCCGATGAAGAGAAAACCGCTTACCGATATGGCCAAAACAGGTGTTCGTTTTTGAGAATGAATTCGGCTAAGGCTGTGAGGCAGCATCCAATCGCGCCCCATGGAAAAGGCGACGCGCGAGGAAGCGAGTACCGTGGCATTGAGGGCACTGAGCGTTGCGAATAGTCCTCCAAACAAAACAAGAACGATTCCAAAAGCGGGCATAAAACTTTGCGCGGCTCGAATAATCCCGATTTCCTGGTATTTACCCAGCAACTGCCAGGATGACAAACCTTCTGCAGGAGAGACAGCGCCTATGCAGACGAATACGACCAGAAGATAGATGCTAATGGTTATGCCTAAAGAATAAAGGATGGCTTTGGGGATGGTCTTCTGAGGTTCACGAACCTCCTCGCTCACGGTGGCGATCAAATCGTATCCCTCAAAAGCGATAAAAGTCAGGCCCATGGCTGCCAGAACGCCTGTGAAGCCCATGGGAAAAAGAGGCTTGAAATTGGCCACAGTGACCTCAGTCGCTGACAAAGCCTGTTTAAGACCAAAAAATATAAAGACAGCGAGCACAGCTATTTTAGCCAGGGTGATGACATTTTCAGTCTTCCCGCTGGCATGAGTGCCGATAATATTCACCGAAATAAAAAGAAGGCTGACGATGATGGTCATAAGAGCGACAGAACCATGTTCCCCCAAAATTCTCAAAAACATATTTCCGATAGCTGGCATATAGCGCGCTGTAAATTCCATGAAATAGCTGCCGAAGCCTTTGGCGTAGAGGCTGCAAGCAACAATGTAGGCAAACCAAAGCATCCATCCCGATGTAAAAGCGATGGAATTGGGCATAACCTTCTTGATAAAGGAATATCCACCCCCGGCTTCAGGGATAGCGCTGGATAATTCGGCATAGCTCAGCGCAGTGAAAAGGGTGATAACTCCGTTTAGACCAAAGGCGATCAGGGCGGCCGGCCCCGCATTTCCTGCGGCCATTCCGGTGAGGACAAAAATCCCTGCCCCAATCATGGCCCCAACCCCTATCATCGTCGCCTCAAAAAGACCAAGGTGACGGGCCAGCTGGACTGGTGGAGTCTGACTCGATGTTGTCTTATTGTTATGCATCAATATGAAACATCCTCACCAAATCCCTCTGAAGCTTTTATTCGCCTCCATATTACACGAGGAATAAATTTTTGCAGTAGACCATCCCAGTATGTAAGCATCTAAAACTGTGATGGCGGGAATCATGTTACGTTTTTGGGAGTTCCAATTGAGTGGTGGAGAAAACCGTGAGAAGGGCTGGACGGGCAAGGTACATCTCCCAGAGGGAGATGTGAGGGAAGCCCGGATCCGAACGAAGTTTCCTCGCTGGGGAAACTAAGTGTGTTTTCGAAATCACCAATTGGAACTTTCGGAACGTTATACCTCATGCTTTTGGGGATGCTTCCTCACAGTAGCATGAGTGGAAATTACAGGATCGACTATTTTTTGCTGTTGTCAAGCTCTTCTGCCCGGCCCTCTGAAGTTGTGATCGATCCAGGAAGAGCCTGACCCGAACTCCTCCTTATAGCTCTTGCACACAGGACAGAAAGAATATTTGGGGTGTTGATCCTTTTTTATTAGAAACCTCTTCTTACAACGAAAACATCTTGCATATTTTGCCATCTTTGACTCCTTGAACAAGAGCGGACCGAAAGTGAACGGATGAAACGGAATACTCGAGATACGGTCCGGGCAATCTCATAAACCCTCTCGTCTGAAAAGAGATTCCTGGCGGTGCCTATCAAAACCGAATTTATCACGTCTGCGTCGTTCCCAACGGATTTTTCTGAGTTTTTTCTCTTTGGACACCTCCTCGTTATCGTCCCACCAGATGTCTTCATCTCCTTTCTCATGAAACGTCTTGTAGTTCTTCATGGCAGTCCTCCCATGAGGTAAGATTTAAAATTATAGAAGGTATGTTTTAGTCGGAACTCTCCTTTATTATCTGTATTCAAGTCCAACGGCGTTATCAATATCCTTATCGAGTTGCTTTTTGAGGGGCCCCCGTAGCTTTTTAATGGTGAATTGCCTCAGCGAATCCATCATTTCTTTTTATATTTTATATTGTATCTTTAAGTTTAATTTGAAATGATAATTTATATTATCATTTTTTAATCATATGTCAATATTTTTTTCTTTGCAGAAAGAGGGCTTAAAACCTCCTGTTAAAATTCTGCTGTATCCATCTGTTTCAAATCACGCATGAGAAAAAAATTGAGCACGATTGCTTGATAGGAATTCTAGTCAAATTGACCGCAAATTTGCAGTGTGATATATGTTATAAACAAGCAACTTCATTATTATGAATCTTACGACATTAGTGTCCAACATTTTCGGTTTAGGCCTTTTGTTGCTCCTTTCTGCTTTTTTCTCAGGATCGGAAACTGCTCTCTCAGCTTTGAGTAAAATCCAGATTCATCGGATGCGAGCTGAGGATGGCGAACGCCGTTCTGATGTTATCAAATTTTTGGATGAACCGCGCAGGCTTTTCATCACTGTCCTGTTCGGAAACACGCTCGTGAACTTGGCCTTTATCAGCATCACAGGCTCACTCCTCCTTGACACTCTGTTAAGAGGACAGAATCCGGCAATGGCCTATGTCGTGATCATCCTTTTAGAAACAGTTTTACTTCTCATTTTTGGAGAGATCACTCCAAAAACTTTTGCCATCAAGCATGCAGAAAAGTTGTCACGAATCGTGGCTCCCCCGCTTTGGTTCTTCTCTAAACTCATTTATCCTTTCAGGAAAATCTTACGCTCGATCACTGATCTCTTGCTTCCCCTTTTCGGAGTCCACAGTATGGTTGATGAGACACCGATCACAAGTGAGGAGATTCGCTCTATCGTGAGAACAACCGAAGACCGCGGAGCCCTTGATGAAAAAGAGGAAGAACTCCTGCTCAACATCATCGAACTCTATGATACGAGGGTTAAAGAAATCATGGTTCCAAGGGTCCAAATGGTGTGCGTCGAAGTTTCTGAAACCATCCAGAATGCATTCCAGAAAGCCAAAAACGCTGGCTACTCCAGGCTCCCCGTGTACAGGAAAGAAATCGACAACATATGCGGAATTCTTTATGTCAAGGACATCCCTCGCTGGAAAGACATAAACTTGGAAAAGCTAAACAGAAAAAATATCTATAATCTCACCCTGGATGAGTTTCTCAATCGCCAGAATTTTCTCAATTCTCTGAATCCCGAGCATGAGAACACCCTGATTCGAGCGCCTTTTTTTGTTCACTTGACGAGAGACTGTGGGTCCTTGTTGGCGGAGATGACAAAAAAGAACCAACCAATGGCCATCCTCTTGGATGAGTTTGGGGGAGTCTCAGGAATGGCCACGGCAGAAGACATTGTGGAGGAGGTCATCGGAGAGATCGTGGACGAGTACGATTCTATTCCTCCCAATGTGATCATTAAAGATCCCTCAGACCCCTTGAGTTATCTCGTCTCAGGATCTACGAGCCTTCGGAGTGTAAATAAACGTCTCAAACTCTATTTGGACCTTTCGGTTGCTGACACGATCAGCGGGTATGTCATCAGTCTTTTAGGAGCGATCCCCTCTGTCGGCGAAAGCAGAGTGGACAGCTCTAGTAAAGTGTCCTTTGAGGTCCTCAAGATGAAGGGCAAACGGATAGAGCTCGTAAAGATTCAGCCAAGACAGAGGAAAACGAAAAAAAAAGAAGATGTTTCTTCTTCCTCCTCCTCTTCCTCCTTCATGTCTGTTTTACTCTTTTTCGGGTTCTGTTTCACATTCCTCAATTCCTCTGGCACAGTGGAAGATGTATCGATTGGCACTCATTCTGTAGCCGCATTCGTGCTCCTTCTGATGATATCCCTCGGCCTCCTTGCATTCTACGCAGGTTCTGAAACAGCTGTTGTTTCCGCATCCCGTTCCAAAATCAATGTGCTCGCACAGTATGGAGATAACCGCGCCAGAATCATTAAGAGACTCCTCCAAGAACCCAATAAAATGCTGGGGATCGTGCTTGTCGGCACAAATTTAATGGCTGCGGCGGCTGGTGTGGCAGGCTTACGTCTGACCCAGCATGCTCTATCAGGCAATGAAGAACTGATAGAAATCGTGAATACCTTTATTATGACATTCATCATTCTTCTTTTCTGTGAGATCCTTCCAAAAACCATATTCCGGGCGAAAGCAGACACCCTTGCCTTAAAAAGCGCTTTTGGATTGCGAGTGTCTTCCGTGTTTCTCTATCCCATCTCTTCGTTAGTCACAAAGATCACCGATCCTTTAATCAGAATGGCTATAGATGAAAACAGAGAGGAAAGGTTCCGCATTATGCGTGAGGAACTCAAGCTGCTGGCCAAGATGGGAGAAGAAGAAGGAACACTCAAAAAAGCACAGCTCCGGATGATCCACAGCATCTTGGATTTGGAAAGCCGGAAGGCCGGAATGATCATGACCCCTCTCGTCGACATTGTTGCCGTCCCCGAGAACTGTGATTATGATTCTTTCCTGAAAACCGTGGCGGCCACAGGCTTTTCTCGTATTCCAGTCTACAAAGACAGGATCGATAATATCGTTGGTCAGGTCAACGTCTTGGATGTCTTGTACGCAGAGAGTCAGTCACCGACCATTTACCCTCACATCCAAAAAGACATCCTCCATATCCCCAAATCCAAAAATATTTTCCCTCTGTTAAGGCAACTCATAAAAACCAAGAAATTTATGGCCTTTGTTGTGGACGAATATGGAGGCGTGGTCGGGCTGGTGACCATTGAGGATCTGGTCGAAGAGATCATGGGCGATATCCGTGACGAGAAAGACATCGAAGAGGAAAAAGTCATTCGCAAGATCAGTGATCGAGTGATCGACTGTGAGGGAAAGGCCGAAATATATACGTTGAATCATACATATGACATGTCGATCCCGGAAGGCGACTACGAGACAATCGCAGGATATCTTATCGAAAACATGCAAAAAATCCCCAAACAGGGAGAGATATTTGAGACAGACGATATTAGGACCCTGATATTGGAAGCGAATGAGAAAAGCATCAAACGCGTCAGGATCTTGATGAAGTGATAACACAATTCCTAATGTAATTTTATTAGACTAACTCTTTTAAGAGTGGCGAATTTTTGATGACAGAAATCGCGGGAAGTGCGAGCAGAATAAAAGCGGAGACAAATTTAGTGATCTCATTGATCCATTAACAATATATTTTCTGGATACCTTTTTCTCACTGAGAATCGGGTTCGCAACGAAGGACGCACCATTACAATTGAATTCGATCCACTTGAAAGAATCTATGTATTAAAGGTATGATGACATTGAAAAAACTCGCTGAAAATTTCAGCTAGAAAGTTCGATCAATTTAGAGAATTAATCCGAGACAGGCCAATGCATGGAGATCTTTATACTTCTAAAAAAAGAAAAAAGAGGTGGAGGAAGCGCGTTTTTTTCGGGTTCTTCATTTTCGTGACGATTGCCATAGTCGGAGGATTAGTCACTCTCCATACGACAAAATTCAAGTTGTATGTGTTTTCCAGGATCGACCGCCTCCTCCAAACAAATGCCAACCTGTCCATTTCAGCCAGCTCCTTCAATTTTAACGTGTTCCGCCTTAGCGCCTCGTTCGAGGACTTAAAAATTATTCCGTTAGCTCCAGAGGATTCAATCTTACAAAGTTTTATCGCTCAAAAGCTTACCGTCAATCTTTCATCTGCAACACTGCTCGGCAGAAAAGTCCATATACAGAAATTTCACCTCACGCAGCCTGAATTCCAGCTCAGCATGAAAAAGAGAATGCCGTCCTCAACGAACAAAGTCAGACCGCCCAGGAAAAAGCCTTTTTCCCTCAGAATTGACGATTTCCAGCTGGAAAATGGCAAAATCGATTACCAGGACAGAGAATATCCGATCACCGCGTTTATTAACGATATAGCCATAGATATTCATTTCCAGGAAGATGACGCATCCCATCAAGGGATCCTCACAGCGCAGGCCGGTGAATTCAAAATTTTCGAATCACGATTCTCTCTGGATAAATTCCTAACAGAGCTAACATTCGATGACAACTCTATCCAAATCACACGTTTTCTTTGTGAAACGGAGCCATTCGTCCTGGACGCATCGGGCCACATCCAGGATTACCAGGCAAATCCGCAATACCTTTTTTCGATACAAGGAACTCTCCAGATGGATTTTCTTAACAGGATAGCCGAGATCGGGCAAAACTTCGAGGGGATTCTGTCGGTCACGACATCTATAAGTGGCACAGGATCTGATCTCACATTGGACGGGCATGTACTGGGAAAAGATATTCTCGTGGCTGACATGCCTTTGAAGAAACTGAAGGGTGACTTCAAAGGCGATCGAACTCGTATCGCCTTGCGCAACCTTGAGATTGAAGATTCAGACGGAACACTGAAGGGGGAGCTGGCCCTATCTCTTCTTGAAAATGGAGAATCGACTGCTGAGTTTCAGTGGACTTCTTTAAGGCTTTCCACAGTCAAACACTGGATGCCAGAATTTGCTATTTTGTCTTCCACCATGACCAGCGGATACATCTCCGCAAAATGGAGAGAACGCACACTCGATTCGATCGATGCAAAAGGAGAGATTCGACTCGAATCTATACAGAAAGCACTTCCTGCCTCCCCGGAGCGTTTCGACATCAAAGGGAATGTCTCATTCCATGCTAAAAACGGGATCATTGATGTTTTTCCCAGCTCATTCCATGTGAACCAAACTGTATTTACCGTTTCGGGCAGCCTGTCCCCCGCAAAACAATTTAAGTTGACGTATCAACTGAAATCAGGAGACCTTGAAGATGCTGATTTACTCCTTACGCGGATGAAAAGGGATTTATCGCTCCCTGGATTAACACAACTCCCGCCATTGCATCTTAGCGGACAGCTTTCATTGGAGGGAGAAGCCTCGGGCAGCATTGATAACCCAAAAGCGACATTGACAGTTACCGGAAGCGATATTTCATTCAACGCGAGTAAAATCCATAAATTGGAGGCCGAACTGGCTTATGCAGAGAAAAAGATCAGCGTCATGGCATTGAAGATCGGGACGGATAAGGGCGCAATAACAGTAAACGGCCATATATCTCTAGATCCGTTTGAAAAACCTATCCTTCCTACAGCCGAACTGAGATTAAAAGCCACCCACGCGGACCTTTCAACTCTGATTGCACTGATCCAAGACAGATACACGGTCCAAGGCCTCTTTACAGGGGACGTGTATCTCTCGGGAAAACTGACTGCTCCCGATATCCAATTTGCAACGAATCTCAGCAACCTCTCGGTGAACGACGAGGAATTTAACTCCATCGATCTCAGTGGACATTACAGAGGACAAGAATTAACACTCGAAAGAATCCACATCGTCAAGGACGAAGGCAGCCTAGAGGGGAAATTGCGGCTGGACCTACTAGCACGCAGTTTCGACGTGAACATTGAGGGCAGAGGAATCGATCTTTCTTCTTTTCAAACGTTAAATCCAGAGGAAAAAACCATCTCTGGCTTGGCCCAATTCCAGCTCAAAGGGAGTGGCACAGTAGAAAATCCGGTTTTTTCCCTCCAACTGTCCATGGAAAATTTAGGAGTACAGAATGTTTGGGTGGGAGCCCTGATCCTGAAAGCTGTGTCTGATGGCCGGGTGGTGGATATCGGGATGGAGATGCCGCTCGGACAGACTTCCGTGGTGGCAAAACTCATTTTAAAGGAACCTTATCTCATCCAAGGACATCTCAAAACGGAATCGATCGACATTTGGCACACGATCCGTTCAAGCTTGGAGCCGTTGCCTTCCCCCATTGGATCTCAAATCTCGGCAGACGCTGATTTTGTCATCCCTCTGAGAGATTGGAAGAATTCCACGCTTTCTTTAAACTTGGAACGGAGTTCGTTCCGGTACAAAGACCTTACAATTCTCAACCAGCTCCCGATTGTTGTAAAAATTCAAAACCACGAATTGATCATTGAGGAATTCTCGCTCAAGGGTCCCCAAACAGAGTTTTCCGTGTCGGGAAGTCTTCCTCTAACAGAAGAGCACCAGGGCAATATCAATCTGAATGGATCCATCAATCTTCGCATTTTAGAAGCTCTTTTACCCGGAACGGAGGCCTCAGGCTTGCTCAATATCGAAGGGAGCCTGTCTGGATCTTTATCAGAACCGGTCCTCAATGCCTCTGTCAAAATGGAAAAGGGGCAGTTGGCTTCCTCGTTCATCCCCCTGAATTTCCACGATATTTCACTGAAATCCGAAATCAAGGAAAATGTATTACACTTGGATCAGCTCTCGATCGGTGTTGGAGGGGGAAACATCTCAGCAGAAGGACAGATTTCTTTGTCTCCGCTATTGCCAGGTGATCTGCCCGACGAAGACATGACGCGGATGCAAGCTCAAAACGAGATCATTGTCACCCTTTCCGAGCTGAACCTCGATAATTTTGCCGAAATTCTTTCTAACAAACTGGACATACAATTGGGAGGGAGGATCGATGGCACCGTAAAGTTTAAAGGTGATTTCACATCGCTCTCACACCTCGAAATGGACGGGGAGCTGACACGGCTGGAATTTTCTCTCGACGAATTCAAGATGTCCAATGAGGAAAAGATCCTGTTCGGTATGAGGGAAGGCCTTTTACATCTCACCAAATTTCGGCTGTCAGGTGGACAATCATTCCTTCAAGCTGAAGGCGATTTGAGCCTATTCCCGGATGCACAGATAGATGCTCGTCTTTCCGCATCCCTGGACAGTGCGGTTCTGTCCCCTCTCTTAGTAGATGCGATCCTGGGTGGGAACCTTTCATTCGATCTCAATTTGAAGGGAGCTCTTATGAGCCCGGCGGTCAGCGGGCTCGGAAAGATATCGGATGGGTTTTATCAGATGGAAGACCCACCGCTTCTCGCCACAGATTTCAATGGGACTCTTGAATTTCCTGATACAGAGACCGTCTTGCTTTCCCTTGGAGGGATCGTAAACGGCGGTTCCACGAATATTCAAGGGAAGATTGTTTACCGTTCATTCGCAATCGCATCCACCAGATTCGAGATGAAAGCCGACAAAGTCCAGCTGAACTACCCGGAGGGATTCCAAGCGATTTTAGACGGGACTCTTTTTCTGGAAAAAAGAGAAAAAGAGTGGTCTCTTGGAGGAGACGTAAAAATCATTCAGTCCTACTACAATACAGACATCTATCCGGGAGGCCAGCTCATCAACACTCTCCGGACAAGACGCAGAGCTTTACGCAACGACATCCCGCCAAGAATCCGGCCTCTGAATCTGGATATAAATTTATCCACCGTCGATGCTTTCATCATCGAAAACAACCTGGTTGATCTGGAACTGGGCGCTGATATCCGAGTGAGGGGAACCGTTTTCGATCCCCGGCTATCAGGTTTTGTTCGGAGCGGGCAAACCGGACAGATCGTTTTTGGAAACCACGAATATGAGATTGAGAAGGCCAGCCTGGATTTTCAGGACGCCGACCCGCTTGAAGGACAATTGTCAATCACTGGGCACACACAGATACCCCGCACAAAGTTACGTAATGGCAACGAAGATCTGAAGGTTACTTTGATCATCACAGGCACGATCACAAACCTGGCATTTGGGCTCAGCTCTTCACCAGCCTACCCAGAAATCGAACTGGCTTCTCTCCTGATCACAGGATACGGCACAGAGAGCTTTCGGGACGATGCCGCAGGTGTCATCGGCGACCAATTGATGCTTTACTTCTTGAGTCCTTTTGCTACACCTTTCACAAACATAGTTAAAAATTTCCTCAAGGCCGAAGAGATCTCCATCGAGCCGATCAATATCGCATCAGAAGAGGATCCTGGAGCCAGGTTCACATTCCGGAAGAGATTGATCCACCCATTAGACCTTATATATTCGACAGATATCAGCAACACTCAGAATCAGACGTGGATACTGGACTACAACTTCAGTAAAAACTTCGCCCTTCAATCTTTTGCAAAGGACGACGGAAGCTACGGGGGGAGC
>CAZIMJ010000359.1:0-2538 GCA_964540205.1 uncultured Eubacteriales bacterium
ATATCATAAAAGTGTGATTTAATCACGTCTGATCTAAAGAAGGAAGAGAGGTTAAGGGAAAAGGAAATACGTACCGAGGGATTTAAGTCCCTTTTAGAACCGCAAAGAAAGGCCAACCACAGCACTCAGGTTGTTGACATTTTTGGGGTCAGCAAAGATTATCACGTACCGGACATCCAGCTTCAACGCCAAGCTGTTGCTCACAAAATAGTTCGCTCCCACCCCGAAATTGGCAACGGCATCAAGGGTTTTCTCAGGAGCTTCCAGAGTGATCTCAAAACCATAGTCTGACGTGTATGTGGCGTCCTCCGCCATGAGCTTGTCAAAGCCCCCACCAGCCACAACATAAGGTCGGAGCTTTCCGCTCATAAACTGGTAGAGGAGATTCAGGGTAAATGAATAGTGTTTGGATGAATCGATCTCAACAGTATCTTGATCGGAAGGGTCTTCGAGGATCACCTTCGAAGACAACACATAACGCCAATCCAGCTCTAATCCCAGGCTTTCCGAGAAGAAATATGCTAAGGACACACCCAAAGCCGGGGGAGTATGGGCAGGAGTGGCGGGAAAATCATTCCCACCAAGGACATAATCATCCTCTGAACCGCATTTGAAGACATGATTGATCCCTCCAAAAACAGAAAGCTGGAACTTTTGCGCGTGCGCAGTCCCGGTGAGAAGAGGAAGAACAAACACGATGAATACCAAAACAGCCCAAGACTTTTTGTTTACGAATGTATTGAATGCCATTGTACCCTCTGTTTTTATTATAGCCTCTGAGGGGTCAAAAGGAAAGTACATAACGCCCTCCGCATTACAGGGACTTGCACTCAGGAAAAGGTGCTACCCGATATAAGGTAAAATCCAAAATAAAAGACAAAGAGGAAAAAATTGGGTGGATCTTAATGCCTTTTTTCTTTCAGCTGATAGAGATCCTCCGCGCGTTTTTTCCACTTTCCGTTTTGGAGGACCCACCTGTGGAATACCTTTCCAGGAGTGCGGCAATTTGCCTGAAGGATTCTCTCTTCAGGAGAGGGGATTTTTTGTGTATCTCCGGTGCTCTGTTCATAGGCTGAAATAAACCTCAAGATCATATCGGGCTCCACTTCATAGGACACAACGTCAACAACGGCCGTATCCCCCGAAATATGAATGCCCAAGACATCAAAAAGCACAGGACGAAAATGGAATCTCCAAAACTTGGGAGTAGGCCCCACCCAGAGGACCATCTCGGAATCCATAACAAAGAACTGATCTTTGAGTCTCCTCATCTGGGTGAACACTTTGCCCAATCTTTCCGTCTCCATATCTTCGGGAATCCCATTTTTGCTGTATTTTTCGATGAGCATCTTTCGCTCGGCTCCTGTGCTGAAAGAGCTGATAAAGTTATAGCTGTCATAGAATTCAGAAATCTGGGGAGGCAAAATCGTACTCTCATAACAGACTCTGCCACTGTTCGCATGGATCGGCGGAAGAAGCAGAAGAATGGATAAAATTCCCAAAATCAGCGTTTGTTTCATTAGGCCGACGCTTCGCATCTGCGGTACCCGACCCGACCTACCACTCAACTCGTGCATCACCCACATTTTATCTGGATTATTCATAAAATCTGCTGACACATTAATATTCCATACGATCTAGGATGTCTCTTACCACTGTTAGAAACGCCAGAATCCCCTTAAAAGTTTCAATCCCCACAGATAACCTGAATTATTCATAAAAAATGTCGATTATAAATTAAAATCGCATAGGAAATGTAGTGTCCAGATGAGTAATCCGAAAAAACAATACAACATTCTAACATTGGTCTGTTATGATAAGCATCGACATTTTTTCTGAATAATACAGGAAAAAAATGAGCCCTCTTAAGGCAGACTCCCACCGCAGCATAGAAAACACCCAAGAAAACGACTCAGAAGAAACTTTTAGATCAAGTCAAAGGCAGCCCCAGATAAAAAAGGACTGTGACACCGAGAAACAGGTCTTCTACTCTTTTTTGGCTTTCGCAGCAGCTTTGCCGACCCAAAGGGTGGCAAGGACAGCGATGATCGTCACGACTACCGCATAGACGAGCATAGGACTGATTCCCTCAGAAGTACCAAAAACTTTCTTGAAAATGGCTTGAATGGCCCCATTCCAAGCTAGGGCAGCAACCAAACCGAATGCGGCAGTGACCAAGGCAGCCAGCTTATCAATGACCTCTGCTTTCATCTAATCCACCTCCTCATATAATTTAATGCTTACCTGAATTATTCATAAAAAATGTCGATACATGTCATAACTAACACAAGTTATGATTTGGTTTGTTCATCCGGAATACAATTTTGGCTATCTCTCTTCCATTGACTTTTTTAAATATCATCGACATTTTTCACCCTTCAGGCGCCGACCCAATCTAACCCGCCGATCTCACTTTAGTGGCTTCGCTGTAGCCCATTTGCGGTAGTTCACTACAGCTTCATGGGCCACTTCCTCGCCGCTGCAGCCATCTCAACTCGTGAATAATCCAGGCTAAAATTTATTATAAATATTGTTCAG
>CAZIMJ010000360.1:0-11112 GCA_964540205.1 uncultured Eubacteriales bacterium
TCTTCAGTATTTTCGAGTTTCATAACGTGGCCAAATCAACTGAATGATTGGAAGGATTATCGATATTTTAAATAATCCTTTTTATCAGTTGCATTTTACCACGATTCTTGACGATATCAAGCCAACCCCCAAGCTTGGCGAATCGTTCTTCGAGGGTAGTCGATGTAATCGACCCCGAGGACTGTGTGAGAACGGTAAAATCAATAGTGCGGATTAGAATATTACTAAGAAATATTAAGCGTGTAAGTGGATAAACGTGCGGAGTTCCGCAGGGCCTATAAAAAAAAGAGGGGCCATCCTATTAATAATTCAATGGGTGGGAGGACGGCGTGAAAAATCTGACTTGAGCGAAAACATCTCCTCTGATGATTATCTGTTTTCTCTTTGGCAGCCTTATGGTATTTTAGAGAGCGAGGTGCTGCTATGAGGAAAGTCGTTATCCACAGGCCGGGCGGATTCAACCAGCTTAAAATCGAATCTTTCCCAGACCCGAGTCCAGAAGACAATCAAGTTGTAGTGGAGACAAAAGCCATTGGCGTTAACTATGCAGACTGTGTAGTGAGAATGGGATTTTATGCCTCACAAAAAAAATATATCGGATGGCCGGTAACACCGGGTTTCGATTTTTCCGGAGTTGTCGTCAAAACAGGAAGGAATGTTACACGCATAAAGACGGGCGACAAAGTATTTGGCATCACCTTTTTTAATGCGTATTCCACTCACGTGACTGTTCCGCAGGATTGGGTTTTCAGCATCCCTCAGAACATTTCTTTCGAAGAGGCGGGGGGATTCATGGTGATCTTTTGTACGGCATACTATGCTCTTCACCTATCCGTCATAATATTTCCAGGCTCAACAGTTCTCGTGCATTCAGCTGCCGGGGGTGTAGGCAGTGCCCTCCTACAATTGTGCAGACAGGCCGGCTGGCAGACCATCGGTGTGGTTGGGAGCTCGCACAAAGTCGAGGCGGCCAGAAACATGGGTGCGGATGTGGTCATCGACAAGAGCCAAGAAGACCTGTGGAAAGCAGTAAGAACTCACGCACCCGAGGGATGTGATGCCGTCCTTGATGGAAACGGCATCTCCACACTGAGAGGAAGTTATCGAGCTCTCAAACCTACCGGGAAGCTGATCTCTTACGGCTTCCATTCGATGTTTCCCAAAAAGAAAGGACTTCCCAATTACTATAAACTCATGATGGATTATTTCCGGACACCCAAATTCAATCCAGTGGACATGCATAAAAAAAACAAAAATCTCATCACCTTCAACCTCTCTTTCCTATTCAACCGAAAAGACCTATTTGATAAAACAATGGATGACCTCTATCCCTGGCTCAAAGAGGGGCAGATCCGGATGCCAAAGACAACACCCTATCCCTTTGAGGAAGTTGCGCAGGCGCATAGAGACATTCAATCAGGTCAAACCGTGGGGAAACTTGTTCTCGTGCCTTAGTTTGTGTTTTTTTTCGATTTGGGCACAAATGTAAAGAAACTCCCAAACAGGTTTAGCTCTTCCAGTCGGCAGCTCCAAACTAAACGGCCATCATGGACTGTGATGTCCGGGCAAGCATCACACATATCTTGACTTCCATCTTTAGTGATATTGACGGGCTGGATCACCATAAAGGACTGAAAGTAAGCCCTTCTGAAAATGTTGAGTGGATTTTTCAGCATCCGGCCCAAGATGCGGAAAAATATGCGTCTCATTTTTCTATCGACGATCCCGGCAAAGAAAGAGCCCAGTTTTGCCTTTCTTACAAAATTTGGCTTTACATAAGAGAGATATCTCCCCTTGAGCAGATGGTAGCCAACTTGTACGATCTCCTGAAATCTTGGCGAGATATAACCCATGACCTTACCGTTAAAGACAACTCTTGTGGCCAGGAGCCATTTGAGGGAGCTGGGATCAGCCGTACCATTCAGATAAGCAGAAGGTTCGTACATCGGGTCGCCTTCTTTGATCTTTGCCACAACATCATGAGAGAAGAGGAGTTTCTTTCCTCCCCATTCTGTTTCCTTATAAGTCGAACCCCAGCCTAATTTTTCGCCATTTGAATACACATCGAATTCGTCTCCAGCTAAGTCTGGTGAACGGAATATGATGAACACCATTGTATGGACGATATCCGGATATTTTTGAGCCCATCGAACCATTTCTGGTGTATCACCGATCGTATTATCAGAAACGGTCGAATTGAATGAGCAGGCGATTCCACCGGCCTCGGCTAGCATCTGGGCATAATGCAGCCGAAGGTCATTGAGGTCTATCTCGGATTTTGGGTCGACTTTCGGTCGTTTTTGAGAAGTATCGATATGGAAGGTAAAACCAAAGGCACCCGCGTCCTTCAGGGCTTCCAAGCGCTTTTTGGTCAGAGCTAAGCCGTTTGTATTGAGAATGGGCTTCCAACCCATCTCTTTGCTCATCCTCACGATCTCTACGATCTCCGGATGAACGAGAGGATCACCGCCACAAATACTCATGCAGTCACTCTTTCTTAAACTCTTGAACACTTCCAGGTCGGATCTAATTTCTTCTAGCGTTTTGTGTGTTGCTTTTGAGGTGTCCCTGTAGCATCCTTCGCATTGCATATTGCAGGCAGTTGTCGGCTCCAACCAAGAGATACCATTATCTGCATAGTTCCAGGGTAATCTATAGAGTTTGTTGTGGTCGATAGGCCCCGGCATGGGTGTCCTCCTCAAATAAATGCCAATAAAAGGTATTGAACTTGTCTCTATAATAGAGAGAAAGTTTCTTCCTTTGCTCCAAAATTATCTCCCGATAATTTTAATCCTAAAATAACACACTCGAGAAACTCGGTCAATCATTCCTTGGCTCTATGACAAAAAGTGTGAAGATAGAGGGAGCAAAGTTATTGGAATAAAAGACAGTGCGACCTTTCTGACCTCCACATTCCGGAATCCGTAAAAGCTGTTAATGTCCAAAGCATAAGCGACCGAAATAGTAAGAATGGATTGTTTGTATCCCGCGCTGCATTGTGTTAGCCCAATATATTGTTAATTTATGGTTTATAAATTATTAACATTACATATTTTCGAATACCTAATAAACACTTTAATGCATTGAGTTCTCTAACCAATTTTTTTTATGTAGGTCAATGTTCAGAATTTTATTATTTCTTTCAATTACTAGATTTATATGAGTTACTTTTTCAAACAGTTCATTTGATCTGTGAAATATCCAATCACAATATTCAGAAAATTCTAACGGACGCATCTTTTTTTCATTTAATTCAACAATTATATCACCAATCTGGAGTTTAGAATTATGTGCTGGTGAATTTTCATAAATTTCACTTATATATAAATATTTTTTACCCTCTTGATAAGAAACAAAAATTCCAAAAGAATCCAATTTCTCAACCATTATTGGTTCAGTCATGGGGTTCAATAAAATCTTTTTATTTTTCCAATCCAACGTAAAAATAAATTTTTCAAAGAATTTATTTCCCACCTTGGGATCAATATTATCCAGAAAAGAAATTACCTGGGAATTGACAAATAGTTCTCCTAGTTTGAAATTATTCAATTTACCCATATACCCAATCCCTTTTTTAACGCCGAGACCCCCCCCGGAAATTTCACCATATCGCTCCACATACCGAAAATCAATGTTAGATTCACCAATTTTATTAAACTGATTAAAATCACCCAAAAATCCACTGGTGGAACCTAAATCGACTTCAAATTTTAATTTTATTCCTTTATCAGAAATAATTTCAATGGATGGTATACGCTGAATATTTCGTTCAAAAGGGATCGTATAAAATTTATTGTTATCAGATATCAATCCAGGTTTATCAGTAAAAATCATTTTTCTTGTTTTGTAATTAATTTGCCAATAAGGGACATGCCGTATGATATTCATTCCAATAACGCCATCGGCTGCATAACATTTTAATGCTGTGGTTCCCTGTAGATCCATAACTGCTGAAGCATAATCTAAGAAATGAAGATTAGCAAATTCAATATTTTTGATTTTCACAAATTCAATTTCTTTTGTTTTTCGATGGGAATCAGAAATTGTATCTGATACTTTCTTTTGTAGATTTAACTCTTGAGCAAGATCTTCGGATATGACATTGAAAGCAGCTCCGGTATCAAAAATAAATCTATAGATTTTTGAGGAATTATTAATTTTAACTTTAACAATGATCAATTTCCCCTCATATTCAAATTCGATTTCCTTTTTATAATTTTTTTGTTCCATCTTTCCGCTAAGGAAAAGTGAACCCATTTTTATCATTGTACAATTTTCCAAAAAAACCAGAAATAGAACAGGTACCAGAATTAAAAGCAATTTGTTTCTCATTTTTTCCTCCATAAATAAAAACAGGAGCGGGGCGTTAAAAATAAAATATTTTCTTTTTATGTTTCATCGTCTGTTTTATTTTGTAGCTGTAAATTAATGACAATTTTTTTTGCCGATCGAATGCGTGTGCGGATGGTGTTTTTTAACTGAAACATTCTTGGCAAGACACCAAACTGGATTTTTTGAGTCACGTTGCACATGGCGTAACCATTCAGATAGACGTGGGTTTAGCCCGCCGTCCGGCCTGCCCCGCCTTCATTGATAAAGAGAACAAAAAGGCGTTTTTTTATAGTTTGGCGCACCAACAGTGAGGCGGATAGGTCACATGCATTCGGTATAATGTTGAGCGTTTCGATTAAATGTTGAATTCAGCCATTTCATTTTTTCTCACTTATATTTTTTTCAACCTACCTCCCATTAGTAATAATACTCCACAACCTATGCCTAAAAAAGAACTTAATTGAACCAATAATTCGCCATCCGATAGTGGGATCGAGAAGTCTAGCTTCAAATTCAGTCTGTTCAAGCTGAAGATTGCAGATACGAGGAAACCATGGATATCCAGATTGACCGCTATCAATTTCAATACCTCTTAATCTAATAAAGGCTAGTATGCCTATCACCAAAGCAAAGCGTGGGCCAACTGCATGACTTTGTTAGGCGCATAATATATTGATTATTTAATACTTAATGATATTTTCTTGTAACTATTCTTGATTAATACACAAAATTTTCAAAATCTTATGCTTTTTCATCAGCTTCATATTAAAAATGCTAAAAACTTATAATTAAAAAAATATGAAATATCTGGGCACATTTTTCATGTAACTTTGATAAGAATCACCATATCGATCCAAGCAAGCTTGTTCTTCCGCCAGAGTTCTAGAGCGACCAAATAATGAAGATAGAATTTGTATAAATAATGCGAGCCAAGAGCCTATAGAAATACAAATACCGAAACCTAAAATAAATAACATTAAAACCTGTGGATGACGTGATATTCTGTAAATTCCGTGTGTAACCAGATTATCAGTAGGTGTATTTTTGAAATTGAAAAGAGAAATAATGAAGCCAGTCAAGCCAACGACAAATAAAATAATCCCAGGAATGAGTATATTGGATCCTATTTTTAATGGAGTAAATATTATTAAAACAAAATAAATAAGAATTAATAATCTTCCTATAAAATAAAATGCTCGTTGCCTTTTACTCCAACTGGACTTATCATATTCATAAAGCCGTGCTACCACATACTTGGGAAAGGTTAGAAGCAATATACCCATTATCAAATAGAGCAAAGCTAATAGAAGCCACCCATTAAGCCATCCAATTTCAAATGTGGGAACTAATTCCATTTCTAATTCCTTATTTCTTCTTCTTTAATATGATAATGTTTTGTATTTCCTTATACTTTCATTCGGTAAAACTATCGATCGTTCGTAGCGCCTAACCTACCAAAATTAAGCTGCCTGCGACATAGTAGCACTAATCTTCTAAATATAAATGAACTTAAAATGACACACCAAAACCCAAAAACTGCACAGAATAAGTAGGTCAGCTTGAATGATTGGCATACTACTCTTTATTATTAATAGACTTATGACAAAGAATTAAATGAGTATATTATTCATTCTCTCAAATATTTCGCACTTTGATTAAAATTATATGCCTCCATACTTTACACTTATGTAGATTTAAGTAGTTACTGACCAGTAATATTGCGTTGGACAAAAGCCAATATACCCATAATGAGGAAACTTATGATCGTCAAAATAGTCCAAACTTTACCAGCATTGCTTGCAATACCAATCATCCCACCAGTACCAGCAAAAAATAACATTACATATGGAATAACTATACTTTGAGTCTGACGAAACTCAATCTTTAATATATAATCTAACATTAACTCGACAACAAGGTATATAATCATCAGGCCAATCTGTATAAAATACAAAAGTGGCCTTTTGAAGCCAATAGCGGTAATGAACAGGTAGATTAACGGAACAATACTCAAGATAAGAATTATTCCGAACCAATACTCGATTTTCGGCCTATTACTCAGGCGTGCAATAAAAACAGATATTACAAGAATGTTAATCAGGTTTGCTAATATCGCACCGACGATATTTGAAACTTGTGTTGAATCTGTCATAAAAATAGAATCCTAAATTAATACTTATGTAATTCATGCCTAATGTTGGCGATCACTTGCTGAAAAACTTAGACGCACAGAAGTGCAAAGTTTGCTGCATCCATTACTCTGGCTAACTTGGTCGCTTGGCCACTGGCCTACTATTTGACGAAAAAATGGCTGGCTAATTTCGCATACAGAATAGACCTCGGAGTTGGTACTTTTGCCTTAGCTGCTATTCTGGCGCTTAGTGTGGCTCTGATCACCGTAGCCTGGCAGTCCTTCAAAGCCGCCACTTCCGATCCCGTCAACTCCTTGAGGTGCGAATAATACTCCTCTTTATTTTTTTTAAAAAAAAGTAAACCTTATTTTATCAATAAACGTATAAATATATATATGAGGAGTCAAAGATGAAGTTATTGTCTCGCATCGAAGAGATCATTTTATTGTCTATATGGCGGCTTGGTGACATGGCTTACGGCATGGCCATCCGGGAAGAAGTCATCAAAGCCACGGGCAAAAAATGGCTGCTGGGTGCCATTTACGGCCCCCTGGGACGGCTGTACAAAAATGGATATGTTTTGACTGTCAAAGGCGACTCGTCTCCTGAACGTGGAGGCCGCAATAAAGTCTATTACCGGATATCCCAGGAGGGAATAAAAGCCCTCCGTGAGATCCAGCGGGTCAATTCCCTGATTTGGAATAGCATTGAGGATTTTGAATTCAAAGAAAAATGAAAAGAAACAAGATAAAGCCACCACGGATAGCTGCCAAGATACTGGAGTTTATCATCCAAAAGGAGATTCGATACGGAGCCATGGGGGACTTCGAAGAGCAATTCTATTGGAAAAAGCAGGAGCATGGGTTGTTCAAAGCCCACTTGTACTACTTGAGACAAATCGGAGGTGCTCTCCCCTACTTCATAAAAAATTCTTTTCTTTGGAGCTTAATCATGTTCAAAAATTATCTTAAAACAACATTCAGGAGCACCACCAGGCACAAGGGGTATTCCTTCATCAATCTTGCCGGCCTTGCCATCGGAATGGCCTGCACATTGCTTATTCTTCTCTGGGTCAAGGACGAAATGAGTTATGACCGGTTTCATAAAAACGACGAAGATATCTACAGGATCATGAGTTACGGCACAAGATACATGATCGAGGGATTCGATGGAACGCCTGCACCCCTGGCTCCGGCTGTTAAGGAAGAAGTCCCTGGCATCGTGAATTATGCACGATTTTCCGACATTCCAAAACTGGTGTTCAAATACGATGATAAAGTCTTCTACGAAACCAGGGGGCTTATCGCCGATCCCTCTATTTTCGAGATATTCACGTTTCCTTTTATCCAGGGAGATCCGAAGACAGCTTTGTCCGAGCCTCTCGACATCGTTATAACAGAGACAATGGCTAAAAAATATTTTGGGAGCGAAAATCCATTGGGAAAAACCATGGAAATCGAGGGAATGTCGGCTGCCGTAACAGGGGTAATCCAAGATATACCGCATAATTCCCACATCCAATTCGACTTTTTGAGTTCCTACGAATTCGTCCAGGAAGTCACGAACTATGGGATGAGTTGGGGATCTTTCAATTTTATTACTTATCTCCAGTTGGAGACGAATCGTGACACTCAAGAAATTGGCAAAAATATCACCGCAGTCGCTGCAAAAAACAACTGTCCTCAAGTCAAAGACGGGGTGGAATTCCGCCTTCAACCTCTCGCCGAGATTCATCTAGATAGCCGCGCTGCTTACCGTAACTATAGTGATATTGGAGATCGAAAGTACGTCTATGTTTTTTCGATCATCGCTCTATTTATTTTGTTCATAGCATGTGTCAACTTCATGAATCTTTCGACAGCACGCTCGACAACACGGGCAAAGGAAGTCGGGATGCGCAAAACCGTCGGCGCAAGCCGCAGGCAACTTATCATGCAGTTTTTCGGAGAATCCCTTTTTCTGACGTCGATGGCCTGTATTTTCGCCTTGATCCTGGTTATGGTCCTGCTCCCTGCGTTTAATCAAATCACAGGAAAACAGCTGAGACTGGACCTTATCGATATCCAACTGGTGTTCGGGCTCATCATTATCGTTCTTTTGACGGCCGTGACGGCGGGAAGCTACCCGGCGATCTGCCTTTCTTCTTTCAGACCCGTTAAAGTCATAAAGGGTCTTTTTAATTCGGAAGGGAAAGGCCAGACATTCAGGCGAATTCTTGTGGTTACACAGTTTTCCCTTTCCATAGCCCTTCTCATTGGGACTTCTGTCGCCTATAATCAACTCCATTTTCTTAGAAATTCAAATCTGGGATTTAACAAAGAGAATATCGTTTATGTACCCATAAAAGAGAATATAGGAAAAAGGTATGACGCGTTTAAAGCCGAACTTCTGAACGATTCGAATATCCTCTCTGTAGCCGCTCTATACTATCTATTCGCAGAGGAAGGAGCCTTTCGGAGCACGGGATACGATTGGGAGGGAAGAGAGGAAGGGCAGGAAGTCGATATCATCCTCAACCTTGTTGACTATGATTTTATTCCGATGTTGGATCTGGAATTAGTGGAGGGGAGAAATTTTTCAAAGGAATACTCTACAGACGCCTCTCAGGCCTATATATTGAACGAAGAAGCCATAAAGGAAATGGGGATCAAAGATCCCGTTGGTAAACAATTTTCCTACGGTAAAAGGAAAGGAACCATCATCGGCATATTGAAGAACGCCTATTTCCGGTCTCTTCATGTGGAAATCGAACCTCATGTTTTCTTTTACCTGAGCGAAGTGTCAGAAGCCACCCAATACGGGGTTGTCCTCGTTAAAATCGACGGCAACAATACAGAAGAAGCCCTCGCAAAAATCCAGGCAGTCTGGGCAAATATCAATCCCATTTCTCCGTTTGAATACCATTTTCTCGATCAAAAGTACGACAGCCTGTACAGGAAAGAGAAAAAGATAGGCACGATTTTGAATGCCTTCACGCTATTTGCTATTCTCATTTCCTGCCTCGGTCTTTTCGGATTGGCATCATTTTTGACAGAACAACGAACCAATGAAATCGGGATCCGCAAGGTGTTGGGGGCTTCTGAATCTGGTATTGTTTTCCTGCTTTCCAAGCAGTTCACAAAATGGGTGTTGATCGCCAACCTATTTGCCTGGCCGGCCGCTTACTTTGTCATGAACGAATGGCTGAAGAGCTTTGCCTACAGGGTAAACATCGGCGTATGGGTGTTTCTGCTTTCCGGAGTGCTGGCTGTGGGGATCGCCCTTGTCACGGTCAGCTATCAAGCCCTAAAGGCGGCACGGGCAAATCCTATCGATTCACTTCGGTATGAGTGAACAAGATCTGTCATTATTCATATCTCAATGTTTTCGCCGGATTACGGATGGAGGCCTTGACAGCTTGGAAGCTAACCGTAAAGAATGAAACCAACAGGGCAAAACCTCCGGCAAGGAGAAAAGCCCAAATCTGGATGTTTGTCCTGTAGGCAAAATATTGGAGGAACCGGGACATGCTATAATAGGCAATCGGCCAGGCGATGATATTGGAAACAGTGACAAGCTTGAGAAAATCTTTATTGATCAAGGCCATAATCCCAGGAACAGATGCTCCAAGAACTTTTCTGATTCCGATCTCTTTGGTTCTCTTTTCTACAGTAAAAGAGGCCAGTCCGAAAAGCCCCAGGCAGGCAATCAAAATAGCCCAAAACGTGCCGTAGCGCGTGACAGCACCGAATGTCTCCACATTCTGGTAAACCCTGTTCATGTTGTCTTCCAAAAACACGAATTCAAACGGAAAATCAAATCCCAACTCCTGCCAGCCTTTTTTTAAATATTGGATGGATTCGGGAATGTTGGTCCCGTTGATCCGGATCATCGCATAGGAATACCTATTGGGATCGATCTTTATCAGGATAGGCTGCATGGGTGTGGTGAGATCTCGAAAGTTGAAATTCTCGACAATTCCGATTACCCTTCCTTGGTACACTGGGATCTTTTTTCCGCCCTCCTTGAAATAAAGCTCCATGTCTTCTCCCACTCCGGTTGACCATCCCAGCGTGTCCAGAGCCGTCCGATTCATCAGAATCCCTTCAGTCGCATCGGTCGAGATATTTTTTGAAAAATCTCTTCCGACGGCCATTTCGATCTCCAGGGTTTTGGCATAATCATGATCAACATAGATGATGCCGATCATCAGTTCTTCTACTCCCCTTGCGTTGACGTTTATTCCATTCTGAGAAGAAACACCTGGCTCCATCGAAGAGGCGGTGACACCAAGAATGTTTGAATTCTGAAGCCACTTGTTTTTCAATAATTCATATTTACTGCTCACAGAGCGGTCACGCAAAGGTACGGTGATCACATGTTCTTTATTGAAGCCCAAATCTCTGTTTTTTATGTAGTTGATCTGATTGATGACAAAGAAACGAAGATAAGAAATTCATTTTCAGCTGGGCTGGTTGGGTGAGCATCTTTGTCCTCATTTTCCCCTTCAACCATCACAGGGAAATATAAATCACGGTAAAGAAAGATGTCAAGGACAATCGGAAGTCCCTCATGGTGGGCCGAAACGCCTCAAAAGCCGCAGAGACGAAAAAAAACGCCGAAAATCACCCAGACCTCCCCTCCCACGTAAAGAGCGGATCATGAAAAG
>CAZIMJ010000361.1:0-48583 GCA_964540205.1 uncultured Eubacteriales bacterium
TTCCAACGCCATTGCCCGAATCTGAGTAGGCCCCGATGTCAATAACATTTATATGCTCCTCGAGCTCAACTTCCACAACCCCTTTGTACATGAACAAGTCATATGAACCATAGTTGAGGTTGAGAGCAAGGCCTAGAGAGAAGGTATCGCTCAACTTGTAGGTGACTGAGGGAGCAAACGTCATCACCCAGACCTTCGTGCTCCAGTCTCTGCTTTTTGGGTCGCTGGTTATAGCTTCGATCGCTGCTCCGGACCATTCGACTTGAAATCGAGAGAGCATATAGAAGGAAAGCCCAATGTGGACCCTATCACCTACTGGAAAAAAAGCGGACCCAAGAACTGTAGGATAACTTTTCGCGTACTCAGTGCTGATTTCTGCAGCTCCATACTCATAAGAACTGCTAGGATTGGAATAGGCTGCATAGAGACCTAAGGTTATCCAGTCCAATTGGGATGCAGCTGCAGGATTCCAGAATGCGGCGCTATAATCATCCGCCAAGCCGACAAAAGCGCCACCCATGGACACGGCCCTGGGACCAAGGCTGTTTACGTACAATCCGTTAGCATAAACCGTAGAACCTACAAAAACAGTCAAAAGAATAATTGGAAAAAGTAGCAATCCCTTCTTCATTTAGATCTCCTCTCAATAATTGGATTATAACCCTCCCCGATTACAAAGGCAATTTTTGTGCCATTTTTTTTGCCAGTAACTTAAATCGCAGACAAGATTTTTGTCCAGAATACAGGACATCATTGTGAATCTATGTACAGACTCGTGATAGAAAACGTAATGAATAAATATCCGTAAGATATAGTATTAAAGTTAAAGGCATTATATACTTATCTAAAACACGATAGAGAATAAAATACGAAAAGAGGCTTCAATGAAAAAAGCGCTGAATATAGGATTGGGTCTTCTGTTGATTTTTTGTTTATTCGGGCAAATGCAAGCCCAGAAAGTCAAGACTGTCGATGGCGTTCAAGTCGTCGAGAACCCTGAAAAGCCAAAGCTCCCCAAGGGCATTCCAACCAAGCTCATGCTCGATGAAGATTTTAAAATTGGAGACAGCGAGGTCGAAGAAGAGATGATCGCACAGGTCACGTTCTTCGTCGTGGATGAAAATGAAACTATCTATGCTCTTGATTGGAAAGTGAACAATATCAAAGTCTTCGACAAAAACGGCAAATTCGTTCGTACCATCGGAAAGCAAGGCCAAGGACCTGGGGAAATAAACTTTCCATCTGGGTTGCTCATCACCCCTGAAAATGAATTACTGGTCGAAGATGCAGGGAACAGAAGACTCGCTTATTTCACTCTCGAAGGAAAGTTCCTGAGGAACGTCTCGGTCGCGGACAAAACATCTCTCACAAACCTAGTAATGGACAACAAAGGCAATGTTTTGGGACGGCAGTTCATCATCGAAGAAGGAGATATGTCTTTCGAGATCCGGAAGTTCGATAAAGACCTGAACAATTTGTTTACGATCGAAAGCATTCCTTTTACTTTCCGGGACCCACAGAAGGACAAAATGGATCCTTTCGACTTTGTTCAGGTCTACTTTTTTGATTCGGAAGGCCAAATCTATTACGGAAATCCGAAGGAATATGAGATCCAAATTTTTAGCTCAAAGGGAAAACTCAAGAAGAAAATAACGAAAAAATACAAACCTGAAAAAATGACAGAAGAGGATATAGAGAAAATCATGAACAGAATTCCGGATATGGGTTTTGGCGTGAAAAATATGATGGAGTTTCCCAAACAATTTCCCGCTTATGAAGCATACACACTGGACGAAGAGGGACGCCTGATTGTTAGGTCATACAACAAAGCTGAAGGGGAAAACAATGTCTATCTCGATATATTCGACGCAGACGGGAACTATATCGACAGATTCCCCTCTAAGGTGAATCCCCGGATCTGGAAGAACAGCAAGATGTACGCGCTCGAGGAAACAGACGAAGGTTTTATTGTCATCAAGCGTTACACCGTCTCCTGGCAGTAAAAGAAAAAAGGGGACAGGCTGCTTTTTACAGGGGTATTTAAAAAAGCAGCCTGTCCCCTTTTTTAATAGCGTCGCAGCAAGGGCATGGTCAGGCAATGGGGTCCGCTCGAGGAGCGGACCCTACATCGAGCCAATCAGAATATGGCTCCTACAATATTCCGTCGAGCCTCTCCAAAGTCTCTTTAAAACTCTCTGGCCATATCGACCTGAGCGATTTTCCGGGAATACCCACCCATTCCGGATGGACACCGATATTGTCCAGGGAAGTTTTGAATTCCTCCATAAACACTCCTCTGCCGGGAATGAATTCAACATCCTTTGGGAACACTTTCTTCCCTTCAGCATCTTTTTTCCAGCGTCCCACATAATCTATTCCGCATGTCGGACTCGCTTCTGCTCCAATAACCGCCACGATCTCATAGCCCTTCTTCACATACCATTTTAATGTCCTAGATAAATTTTCAGCCAATTCCCGATAGAAGGCTCTTATCTTCGGATGTTCGTAAGAGTCTTTGGGTAGAGGCTTACGGAAAATCCCCGACAGCTCCATCTCCGGGCATGGAATTTGGTATATCCCAACGCCTTTTTCGATCAAAAGCTCGACCACTTCCCTTTCCAAACCGGGATAGATCGCTAGCTCATCCTCCAGAGAGTGAACATTCATGATGCAATGAGATACGACCACAAGCCGTCCGCTTCTTTTATCTTCCATGACAGACCTCAATACGATGAGATATTTGTATACGAAATGCTTTTGCCAGTCGTCTAGTGATCCATAGATCCTGGGAGTCTTATCTCGGCTATCTCCTGAATCTTGTTCTCCGTCTAGAGCTTGCCATCTCCCCGGCCTTATCACTTTCGGTGATCACAAAAAATGCCATATGAATCACTTTTTTCCCGAATTTCAGGACCGATCCCACAAGCGATTTCCCTTCATAGCGGTAATCCCAGCCCTTGCCCACAGATTCATATTTTTTCTCTTTGCATTTTTGTGTTTTGTTGATGAATTCTCGGGCCTTAGTCACATCGGGCGCTCCTGTAAGCTTTGTCTTATGGAGGGTCGCATCCATGGCATAACTCTTCACAAGCTTTGTATGAAGGATCCCATAGGCTGCTTCGCGCGAGACAAAATCGAAACCAACCACTTCGCCGTCAATAAAAACAAGGAGGCCCTTTTGGTCCGGGGCTGCAGGAAAAGCGTTCAGATAGTCGTTGAGATCGTCCATCTTAACCTCATAGGCTGCCTTCATCGCCCCAGTTTCAGATTGGGCACCCGCCTCTTCCGACATCTCTCTGATAGCCGTCCATACCGTGCCCTGGTCAGAACGAAACTCCTGTGAATCAGCCAGTGTATCAGATACTGTCTGTGCTTTTATCCTTCGGAGTTTTGTGGACATCAGGGTGTCCGAATCGGAGAAATCTCTATCCTTGTAGGCCCATCTTCCCTGCTCAGTGCAGCTTACAGGAATGACGAGCTCGGATTTCTCCTTCACAAGTATCGTGGTGTTGAGCACCCTGTTTTGTTTTGCCCCAACGACCTCTTCACCATCAAGAAGGAGGATAGGAATTTCCGCGCTATTGATCACTTTGAGCTCGGGGACAGAACCCTCGTGGCTGACCTCTGTGATGGTCAATACTTGCTTATCCAAAGCTTCCTTTAAGGTCAGGTACTCAGGAGAATCATCCAATGAAGTCAGGAGAGGAAGAACTCCCATGTTCTTGAAATGCTGCAATTCCCCGAATTTAAAACTTGTCAGGTATTTCTTTATCGTCGTGTCCATCAGACCCCCTCATGGCAATTCGGGGACAGGCTGTTTTTTTAATTACCCCTGTAAAAAGTAGCCTTTTCCCTCTTAGGCCACACTTATAAGCCAACTCTTACATCTTTTTTCTTATATACACCAGCCCTTCGTTCGTCACTGTGAAAAAGAAATCTCCCGCAGCAGTATAAGATTCTCTGATCATGTTATTCTCGATGAGTTCCCGCACAATCACCTGGAACTCTTTTCTTTCTTTCTCGGGAAAAACCTTTTTATAGTTATCGAATAAAACTCCCAGAGCTACCTCCTCTGTTTCTTCCGCAAGATTATAGAGGATGTTGAGATGCTCATCACTCAGGTCTAATTCCATCTCTTTTGATTTGTCTTCCTTGGGCTTCTTTATCTTTTCCGTTTTTTCTTTTTCCTTAGGTGTCACTGCTTTAGCTTTTGGTTGTGCTTGATCCCATTTTTTCTCGATATCATTTTTTATCTCTTCTTTGACTTTTTTAATGGCTCTTTCGATGTCGGCCTTGTTTTTTTGACGCACTTCATAAATATACTCCCTCAGCTGGTATTCCTTATAGTCATCGACTTCTTTTTGAGGTGTATCCGGATCGCGAGGTGATTTATTCCCTTGTTCCTTGTTATTTTCAGCATCTTTACGAAGTTCGCTGGCCATCTGTTTCAATTCCTTGTATTCCTCGAGAATCTCTCTTATGTTGGCCTTCATGACTCTTTTAGTTCTTCTGTAAAGGAAAAACATGATGACCAAAAGCCCTACCGCGATGAGTAAAAAAATGTAATCTGCTATTGATATGTTCATGATGCCACCCTTGTTTTTATTTTAGTCTATAACAATGAAAATATTTTGCAAAGATATTTTTAAAATGACAAATGGGATCAGTTGTGGGGACTGGCTCGTTTTTCCGTAAGGAAAAAGGTGCCTGTCCCCATTTCCCGGAAAATAGAACCGTCCCCCTTTTCTCAGCACCTCTTTTAACCGCCTCTCCAATTTCCAAAACTGGTATCCTCCAGCTGATTCTTGTAAGATAGAAAACAATGGATCAAAAAAAAATCACGGGGATTGCGTTCACTGTGTTCATCTGGATCTGTATTGTGTGGTTGCTCTATCCACTGATCATTCTGGATTCGATAAGCATGACCAACGCAAAGCAGTATCTCTACAGATCTGCCATCGGAATCGGTCTGATGATCATCCTCTTTGGCAAGACCGTATTCGATCTCCTGTTTCCTCAAGCCACCAACAGAAGAATCCCTGTCATAAACACAATATTTTTGATCGTCTATTCTTTTCTTATGACAGGAGGAATTATTTATATGGTCAGTCGATTGATAGTGCTTTACATCCGAAATCATAGTGATAGCATGCCATCCTATTTCTGATCGAATAAAGCAGATTCCATCCACTTTCAGGAATGCAGAATCAAAATCATCACAGAATACGATTATGTTTGCATTTTTGTTCCAAATGAATATAAATATCCGTCTGAATTGGAACGATTCTTTTTGAGATGTAGGGCCTGTTCGTAGAACTTCTTAATAAGAAGTACCATCCGTTCCCCGGACGGACCGCTTGGGAAACAGTCCTAACAATCATGAAAATTGGCGCCTTTTTGAACTAAAGATTTGAGAAATACGTAAGTATAAGAAAGACGTAAAAGAAAGAATATGTTTTTTTCTTGCTTAAACACATTTCATTCCAAAGAGGAGGCTTACCCATGAGAAAAACTTTACGGTATTTTGTTATTTTATGGACTCTGGTTTTCATCTTCCCATTTGTATCTGGAGCCAGTGATGTTCCGACGTTGGAAGGCCACTGGGAGGGATCTATCGATATCCCCGGGATGACACTGGAGATCGACATCGACATCAGAGCAAGTGAGGATGGATCATGGGATGGAGATATTTCCATCCCCGCACAGAAAGCTAAAGACGTTCCGCTCACCAACATCAGTATGGCTGGGAGGAATGTGAGCTTTGCCATTTCCGAAATCCCGGGCGATCCGACATTTAAAGGGACTTTCAGCGCCGATGGAACGAAAATAACCGGAGATTTCACCCAGAATAAGCAAACATTTCCCTTCGCGCTCAGCCGCGAAGCCAGCCCTGTCATCAAGGCCAAAGAAGCGATTGCTGATTTTGATAAGATCATCGAAAAAGGACTGAAAAGCCTGAATAATCCCGGTATTGCCGTCGCCATCGTTAAAGACGACGAAGTCATTTTCGCTAAAGGATTCGGCTATCGAGATGTAGAAAATAAAGCGCCGATGACAGCCGATACTCTCATGGCCATCGGCTCTGCTTCAAAAGCCTTCACGACCTTCACGATGGGAACGTTGGTCGATGAGGGAAAACTGGAGTGGAACACGCCCGTGCGAGAATACATCCCCTGGTTCCGCCTCTATGATCCCTTTGCCTCAGAACGTTTGACTCCCCGAGACCTGGTGACACACCGTTCCGGCCTCCCCCGTCATGATGCGATGTGGTACAACAACTTCACAGCCAGCCGTGAAGAATTCGTGAGGCGCTTGGCATACCTTAAACCCACTGCAGACCTGCGGGAAAGATTTCAGTATAACAATCTGATGTTTTTGACAGCGGGTTACCTTATTGAGGTTCTCACCGAGAAAACTTGGGAGGATGCCGTCCGCGAGCGAGTTCTCGCTCCTCTTGAGATGAATAGGACAAATTTTTCTGTGGCGGATTCTCAGAAGGATGCCAATCACGCTCTCCCCTATCGCGAACACGAAGACATAATTGAAAAGATTCCATTCCGAAACATCACAAACATCGGCCCGGCAGGTTCTATCAACTCCAGTGTGAATGAGATGAGCCATTGGCTTCTCGTGCACCTCAATCAAGGCAAATTCAAAGCCAAGCAGGTCATCAATCCACAGACAGTCCAGGATATGCATCTGGCTTATATGCCAACCTCCGAAACTCCATCCATTGCAGAAATCACACCAGCAGATTACGGATTGGGATGGTTTGTGGATACGTACAGAGGCCACAGGCGAGTTCGCCACGGCGGCAACATCGACGGATTCTCGGCCTTGGTGTGTATGCTTCCCGATGATGGAGTGGGGATCGTGGCTCTGACCAATAAAAACGGGAGCCCCCTGCCTGAGCTTCTTATCCGGCATGCTTCGGACCTGCTTCTTGGCACCGAAACCAAAGACTGGATCGGCCAGACCGTAGAAAGGATAGCCAAGGGCAAGGATATACAGAAGGAGGCCGAGGAGAAAAAGGCCACTCGGCGCAAAACAGGCACTGTTCACGCTCACAAACTCATAGAATATGCCGGAGATTATTCCCATCCCGGCTATGGAGATTTAAAAGTATTCTTCGAGGAAGGCCAACTGGCATTTACGTATAACAGCATCACAACGCCTCTCGGACACTGGCACTATGAGACCTTTAATTCAGAAAGAGCAGAAGACCCCACATTCGAAGACACGAAGATCACCTTCCGCACCGATGTCAACGGATTTGTGGCTGCACTCGAAATTCCTATCGAGCCCACTATTGAAGAGACCGTATTCAAAAAGAATCCTGACGCAAAATATTTCAATGCCGCTTATCTTGTGAAATTTGTCGGCAAGTACACCTTGATCAACGATACATTCATCATAAGCCTCAAAGGAGACAGCTTGACTCTTTTCTTGCCAGGGCAGCCGGAATATGATCTGGTTCCTGTACTCGGCGATGAGTTTATCCTCAAGCAGGTTAAAATTATCAGCGTGAAGTTTTTAACAGATGAAAAGGACAATGTGATAGCTGCGGAGTTCATCCAACCCAACGGCATCTTCGAAGCCAAACGGGTTAACAAATAAATAAGGGGACAGGCTACTTTTTTAATTACCCCTATAAAAAGTAGCCTGAGATTCACAGGGAGCACCATTCTCTTCCCACAGTTCGGACAGGTGAAGCGATTCAATTCTATGTTGAAATTAAATGCTTCTAGATATAAGCTAAATAGCGATGAAAGTTCAATCCCTCACTAAATTCAAACTGGGATTGCTTCAAGAATGAAGCCTTTTTACACATTCGCCTATGTTCTTTGCCAATCTGTTTCGCGCGTCATCTTCCATGTTTCCGTAAAAGGAAGAGAATACATCCCTAAATCCGGGCCATTTATCGCCTGCAGTAACCACACGTCCTTTACTGACCCACCTTTAATAGCGTCGCTCATAAAACGAGAGATCGCCTTTTTAGCCAAGGACGAACTTTTTCACAAAATTATCCTCAAGGATTTGATCAAGAAACTCAATTCTTTTCCCGTAAAGCGGGGCGAATCAAATGTCTCCTCCATCAAAACATGCATTCGCATACTCCTCGATCGAAAAATGCCGGTCCTTATTTTCCCTGAGGGCACGCGCATAAAAACAGGACAGCTGGGCACTCCTGAAAGGGGAATCTCGTTCATCGCCGCCCAAACAAAGGTTCCCATCCTGCCCATTTATGTCGAAAACGGCGAACGCCTGCTTGATTGTGCCCTGTTTAAAAAAAGATTAAAGGTGAGATTCGGCGAGGCGATCCAGCATGACGATTATGCCCCGTTGGTCAAAGAAAAGAGAGGCTATGCAGAATTAGCCCAACTCATCATGTCAAAAATACAATCACTCAAGGATGAATGTTAGGACTAAGTTCGGGAAACGGTCCCTACATCTTCCATTACATAAAAAGCGGCAACGAATTCGATCTCTATCACGTACTACTATTTGTATCCAAGATTTTTTTAAGCATAATAGAGCTATATGAATTGTACTATTTTTAAATCCATAGGAGCAAGAGCTATTATGACACGTAAAATTCTTTTAACGACACTTCTGTGTGTGTTTTTTGTAAGCTTTGCCACTGCCCAACAACCAGGTGAGATCAATTACAAAGACGAATCGGTAATGCCTGCAGGGAAAAAGGGAGAACGGATCCAATCGATCATCGATACTTTTAACTCAAACAATCCTGAACGTATCCGCCGATTCATAGAGGAGGAATGTTCGGAAAGATTCCGAAATTATGCCCCCATGGATGAACACATCGATTTGTCTCTCAATACCTTTCGCGAAACCGGAGGCATTACATTCCACAGCATCCGCACTTACGTTCCCGAACGAAAAGGAGAAACTGTCATCATCCTCAAGGACAAGAATTTTGATTCGTGGCGCTCGATTGTGGTGCAGTTTGCCGATGAGGAGAGCTATCTTGTCAGCTCTCTTCGCTTTGGTGATGCCCGAACACCCTCAAATGTCACCGAACCTGCCCTCTCATTAAAAGACGTCATCCAGGAAGTCAAAGAACTGATGGCGCGCTTGTGTGAGCGTGATGTATTTTCGGGAACCGTCCTGATCGCCAAGAGTGAAGACGTCCTGTATTCATTCGCCTGCGGCGAGGCCAGCAAGCGCTTTCACGTACCCAACAAAATCGATACCAAATTCAACCTCGGCTCGATGAACAAAATGCTCACATCCACTTCGATCGTCCAGCTTGCCGAAAAGGGCAAACTCTCGTTCCAGGATCCAATTAGCAAATATGTGGATGAGTCGTGGCTGCCTGAAGAGATCACATCGAAAGTGACAATCCACCATTTATTGACTCACACCTCTGGACTGGGGAGTTATTTCAACGAGACTTTTATGAATGGATCACGCGCGCGTTTCCGGACTCTCGAGGATTTTAAACCTCTTGTCAAGGATGAGAAACTGGCCTTTGAGCCTGGCAAACGCTTCCGATACAGCAATACCGGAATGTTCTTTCTCGGTGTGGTCATCGAAAGTGTGACCGGCAAGAGCTATTTCGATTACATCCGCGAGAACATATACAAACCTGCGGGGATGACAAACTCCGACAGTTACGAAATGGACATTCCTGTGGAAAACTTGGCGATCGGCTACTATCGGGATCAGGAAAGCCCAAACGGATGGAAAAATAACTATTATCTTCACGTGATCAAGGGGGGTCCTGCAGGAGGTGGATTCTCTACGGTCATCGACCTTCATCACTTTGGCAGGGCGCTTCTGACAGGAAAACTCGTCTCGCCAGAATCATTAGAGGTTATGTGGAAAGACTACTCGGGCGAGTTCTACGGCTATGGATTCAGGATCGACGACGGACCTCTCGGCAAAGCCGTCGGACACAGTGGCGGCTTCCCAGGTATCAATGCCAATCTTGACATCTTCGTGGATGCCGGATACATCGTCGCAGTTATGACCAATTACGACAGAGCCGCAAGCCCGGTTGCCCGCAAGATCAAAAAACTTCTGGAAAGAACAAAAGAATAGGAAAGAGTGCTGGGTCTGCTCTCCGAGTGGACCGCTTACGAAACGCTCTATACATTCTCCTGGTTTACATTCATGATGCTGGGCTCTTTCCCAGAATATCCTGCGCCTTTGTCAACTAAGAGGATATTGTTATATAGCTGGCAACTCCCATCTGAATAAAGGTGATGAGAGTTATCTGTTATAAAAAGGAGTTGGGACAATGCAAAAAGCATCAAAACTCAGCCTTTTTTTTATTTCGATAGCTTTCGCGACTTCCTTGATTTGGACACAGACTCAGGACCTCAGCAAGTATGAGAAACTGAAAAATCCACAAATTCGAAAAATGCCAGACAAGATAAAAATGCTTGTCGTCGAAAAAAAAGGCGACCCAAATGTTGTTACAGGGATGGCGTTTTCAACGTTGTTCAGCACATTTTTCGAGCAACCGGGTGTGAAAATGGCCCTGCCTCGCGCTTGATGGCTCAACCAATCCAGTGATCCAAGGCATGAATGGGTAGGTCTCTATGCTCTCCCTCTCCCCGAATCTGTGGAAACGCTGAGATCTCAAGTGGAGGGTGTTAAGATCGATTACTGGGAATACGGGGAAGTGGCCGAGATCCTCCATGCCGGCGCCTACAGCGAGGAAACCTCCACTATCGAAAAGCTCTTAGCTTTCATCGCAGAACAGGGCTATGAAATCGCAGGCTCCCACGAGGAAGAATATCTCAGAGGTCCTGAATCAGGCACCGATACCTCAAAGTACATGACGATCATTCGCTATCAAGTCAGAAAAAACTAAAGCTAGTAAAAAGGGGACTGTCCCCTATTTTTGACCCCTCCTCTCCCCTGTGGTATAAAATGTTTATCAATCCGGGAATCGACTTGAGCAAAATGCGTATCTGTTTTAACCAACCTGGTTTCATCCCATGGGGAGGTTTTTTTGCCCGGCTCCTTCACTCCGACAAGATGGTCCTTTTGGACGACACTCTTCTGGCCCGAGGATTCACCTATGTCAATCGCAACCGTATCAAAGGTCCCTCCGGCGAAGTTTGGATCTCTGTCTCTCTCAAACGAAAAGGTCGGGGCCGCCAGAAGATCAAAAACCTTGAAATCCATGGAAAAAAACGCTGGGCCAAAGATTTTCTCCTGACGCTGCAGCATTTCTACGCTCAATCTCTTTATCTCGAGCCGATATATTCGGAAATAAAGGCCATCCTCGAAACTCAAGAGGAAGGCTTTCTCGCCATGGTTTTTGCCCTTCTGAAAATCCTCAAAAAGAACCTCAATATCGAAAAAGAGCTTGTCCTGCAGTCAGAGTTAGGAGTTACAGGAAAAGGCACTGACCTGCTTATATCCATCGCCAAAGAGCTCGGAGCCGATGAAGTGCTCGTGCCCTACTTTTCGCGAAAAGTCGTCGACTGGGCCCCATTTCAGAAAGAGAAAATTCCCATCCATTTCCTCCGCTACGATCCCCCCCAATATCCCCAATTCTGGGGGCATTACCTCAAAAGGCTCTCTGCCATAGATCTCATTCTTTGCTGTGGCCCGAGCGGCCGACGCGTCATTGAAAATGGATCTTATCTCTATGAAAAAGGTGGGGACTAGACCCATTTTACCACTAAGAACCATTCCCTAATGGTCCTCTCCTCAAAAAGACAAACAGATATGGGGAGATCCACTGGAAGGATGTGAGGCAGAAACACGTAAAACCGAACGGGTTTTACTTCTGTTCAGGCATATACGAAAGATCGAGTCTAAATATACCTGTCTTATATTCGTATTTTCTCAAGTGTGATGCAAATTTCTTCCAAAGACTTGCCATTTCACTTCCAGCCATTTCTTCTGACTTTTCCGACTTTCCGAATAGATCGGTAAGAGATGTTCCCCGAATAACATAAAAATATGCCGATTTCCTTTTTAACCCAAAAGACTGATCGCACTCATAATACCACCAGATCTATTCCCGGACAATCGGAGATGCTTTGGGATTTAGGGGATTGATGCGGGCGGCCAAAGAGAAAAGGAAAGGATATCTGCTCTTGAGATGTTCTGTATAGGCGATCCACTCCGTTATAATCATGGAATAGGCTCTTCGGATATCTGTTTTGAGGTGAGTAATATCAGTTTCGGGAAGATCCCTGAACGATTCACGAAAACTCAATTCTTCGGAGAGATGGAAAATTGCCCAAAGCAGATCTGTAAAGCGTTGATTTTCAAAAATATTTGGATTCTCCAAAAGTCGTACAAGAAAAGAGCGTTTCATTCTGAAAAAATCATGGAGCTCTTTCAATCTCTCCGGATCAAAAACAACGCTGTATTTGAAAGATGCGGCTTTGGATTCTGCCTCAAGAAAGCTTTTTTTGTTCCATTGGGAACTTATAAGAACCTCTCTTTCCAGCTCATCGGCATTTTCCACAAAATCACTGAATCGGTGTAAGAGTTCCATTCCAACCTCGCTGAAAAAAGTGCCGATGACCATATTCAGTTTCTGGAGTATGGCCTTTTTTTCTCTTATGGATAGAAGCCGCTCAATGATCAGAAGGACTAAAAGAACATCGATAAAAAGGAATCCGAAATCTCCGATCATATAGATAAAGATATGATGCGCATCATGGAAAATAAAATAGTGAATCGTGTAGAACACCGCAGAAGCCAAGGCAAGAAGCAACGCAATTCGAAACGTCCAGCTTTTAAATATTTTTTTCATAGAGGCACCTGCATTCTGATTTATTCAGTGATGTCGTATAAATGAAAACTCAGAGAAATACTCTATGGCAAAACTCTACAATTGGCAAGCCATAGCAACGATTCCCAAGCTAAAGTGGCCTTAGAGAAAGATCTCTTCGCGAAGTGGATTTGCCCCTAACTCTTTGACCTTTTCTGAATATTCCTTGGTGACTTGTGCATATCGCGGCGCTTCTGATGCGGACACCCACCAGAGTCCGATGCGCTCTTTGTCCAAGCCCAGAGTCCCCAGAATATGCTGAAGCATCACATACCTTCGGCGCGCATTATAGTTTCCCTTTTGGTAATGGCAGTCCCCGGGATGGCAGCCCATCATCATGATCCCATCTGCCCCTTTAAGATAGCCTTTGAGGATAAAAAGTGGATCAATTCGTCCTGAACACATGACTCTGACAACCCTCAAAGAGGCGGGGATCTTCATGCGGGCCGTACCGGCAAGATCCGCACCTGTGTAGGAACACCAATTGCAAAGAAATCCGATGATCGTAGGCGTAAATGTTTCATTCATATTCATTCACCTTTAGATGAAGTGTCGAAATTAAAAATAATCATTGTTCCCCGATTTCCACAAATTCTTGTTCTTTATAGGTCCCCGATGGAACAGGCTCTTCAACATCCCTTCCGGGGATATATTCAAAAACTTCCTGAAGAGGAACACTCACTCTTGAGAATATCGTGGCCACGGGAATATTGACCGGGCAGACATCCGAACACATACCGCAACTCACACACGATACAGCCATGTGACTCATCCGTCCTAAATGAAAGAAAATATTACCAGGTGGCACTTTAAGACCACCTTTGAGCTGAAGCTCGGATTTGACACTGCTCGGTTGATACTCGAGTGTTTTCGAATCAAAATCGCATAACGTGCAGCAGCAAATGGGACAGACATGGCTGCATCCGTGACACCCCAAGCATGGAGCAAATGTTTTGACAATCGCTTTCAACCCTTCGTGTTCGTTGTCGAAATCCTCAAAGATCTTGGTCTTTTGCTCCTTTCTTCTTTTCCTCAACTCTTCTATTTTTGCGGATTCAATGTCTTCCGAAGTTTTGCTTCCAGGAACACCGGCAGCATATTCCTGTCCCTTTTGAGTATTCAGAAAAATGGTGCACTGTTTGTCTAAATCTTCCCTCCCCGCTGCCGCGATCACCATATCCGCATTTTGAGGAATAAAATCTTCACACATCTGGCATGTTTCCCTAAGTTCAGGATCGATATCCGCTTTTTTTACAGATTCCCAATATTGAGCTTGACGACTTTTTTGATTATTTCCTTTCAAAATTTTCAGAGGATAGACACCCCCACAGGTTACGCTAATGAGCAGGATATTTTCCAGATTTCCTTGAATTCTTTTGACGAGCTCGATAAATGCTCTGAGCTCACAGGGCCGAAGGACAGCGGCAACGGGTTCCTGTGTTGGACCTTGGAGAGTAAAGTCCGAAAGGACTTTTCCGGCATTTACGGGCATGAATGGATAGAGAGGGCGTGCATTCTGAAGTTCCTCCACATTGGAAATGAGCGAGTACGCCACTGCTCCATTGTCATTCATCTTTCTTAGGGTGAAGACACCTTTAATTTTTTCGGCTTTGAGCAGAGATTCGAGCAATTCCTGGACCGCTTCTTCAATTCCTTTATTGATTTTTAATGCTTCAGACATTGTCTTTTTCCTCCACAGACAACATTTCTGCGTGTTCATTCGGTGTTTCCACATCACCAAATTCATCTTCACAAAAGGTCTGTAACGGCAGTGTCTCTCCCCTGGCTCTTCCCGGAACATAATGAAAATACTCCTGAGCCTGGTCGCCCACTGCTGTGAATGTTTGAGCCACGGGGATCGACATGGGACAAGCATCTTCACAAGCGCCGCACGAAACACAAGAGAGGGCCATGTGCGACATACGTCCTATATGGAAGAACAGAGTATCCAGTGGAAAACGTAAGGCACCTCTTTTTTCCGCTCTTTCCAGATAAGCATCCGGAGAGAGTTTCAATAACTGCGAGTCAAAGTAACACTGCTGGCAGTAGCATACAGGACAGGCATTCATGCAATTATGGCAATTTATACATTCATCAAAAATTATTGCCAATTTTTCGGCCCCTTTAATCTTTATGTTCCATTCTTTATGAAAAGTCGTTCTTTTATTGCGTTTTATTTCTCTGATCCTTTGGACTTCAGATTCCCAGTCCACCAGGGATTCCTGCGCTGATAGATCAACTTTTTCAAGCAGGTCTTCACCTCTGGGAGTGACAGGCAAAAGAAAGATTTTTTCATTCTTTCCACCAATAAGGCCTATGTGAATATCAGCAACAGGCATCTCTGCCTCATCTTCTGTTGGGAGAGATTGCGGTGAGGATGGAGCCAGGCAAAATAGACTGAATTGATCACAGATCTGGCATACAGGCCTTAAAGAGTTATTTTCTCCCCATTTCTCAAGAGACTGTTCAAATTTTTTGGCCATTTCTTGGGGATCACTCATATAATCGGATAGTGGCACGGCGCCCGGACAATCTATGCTGAAAAAGATAAAATCATCCAAGTCAAGCTGTTTTAATTTAGAAAGTTCGACAGCAGCCCTGATCTCACACGGTCTCATCACTGCACCGATCTTCCCTTCCAGCTCTCCATGTCCGGTTAAGCTCGAGAGAGCTTTTCCCCCTTGGACTGTCATGATAGGGGGTAAAGGATTAGCTAAATCGAGTAAAGAATCCTCATGCACGAGAAGCCACGCATAAGATTCCGTATCAGGGATTTTGCTTGGAATGAGGATCGCATCCAGGTATTTATTTTCTAAGAATTGTTTCAGGAGATTTATTATAGCCTTATTTCGACCTTCATCAGCAGGAATAATTTTACCTGTTGCAGCCTTTGCGTTATTCTTCTCTTGTACAGAATCCATCGATTTTTTCCTCTTTTTTGGCTTTTTCATTCATATTTTTATCTCAATGCCTCTATAACCTCTCTATAAAGCTGAGGATAAGTGAAATGTTTGGAGCGGATCGCTCCAGAAGGACAGCTGCCCACACAGCTTCCACATCCTCGGCATATGGCTTCGTTAACGACGGATATCCCCTTGAGAGGATCAAAGCTGATGGCACCATAGAAACAGATAGACAGGCATGTCTGACAGCCTGTACAAAACTCTTCCCGGATTTCTGAAACTTTGATTTCTGGAACTATTTTTTCTCCGGGGATCAAACTGGATGAGATTTTTCCTGAGGTGGCTTGTGATTGGATGATCGATTCAGGAATATTCCTGGGCCCTGTGGCACATCCTGCAATGTAGACTCCATCGATGGGCGTGGATACAGGATCGAGGACTTCATGAACCTCTTTAAAAAAACCAGATTTATCCAAAGGAATGTTCAACAGCTGTGCCAGCTCAGGAGTGTCCCCAGAGGGAATCATTGCTGGAGCAAGTACAACCATATCCACCACGATGCTGTCTGTTTTCCCCTGAGAGTAGTATTCCACCTCAATTTGATCTCCTTTTTGCCTGACATTGATCTCTTCCCCCGACCGGAGAAAATGTACTCCTTTCTTTTTGGCTTCTTCAAAATACTCCTGGTCTGACTTGTGGGGAAGACAGAGGTCCATATACAATTCGCTAACGTTCACATTCGATAGGTTGTCCTTGAGGTAATGAGCAAATTTAATCGAATAGCAACAGCACACCTTGGAACAATATCCTCTCTCTTTTCGACCCACACAATGGATAATCGCAACAGATTCAGGTGGCTTTCCCGATTTTAAAAGGACGTTACCAGATTTTATTTGTTCCTCAAATTCCTGAGCGGTGAACACATTATCGATTCCATATCCATATCGTGAATTTTCCTCAGGATCAAAGACATCGAAACCCGTGGCAACGACAATAGCTCCTACCTGAACTTTCCTGACCTCCGAAGTCTCCTCTTCCCGATGGATGACAACTTCAAAATTACCAAGGAATCCACGAACATTAATCACTTCACTGGACGTAAACACTTCTATATTTGAATTGCTAAGCACATGTTCGATCTTCTCATCGATGAGAGATGGACTTGATCCCTGATTGGGCAAAAGCTGAGACAGTTTTTTCGCCATTCCCCCTAAAGATCCCGTTTTTTCTACGAGGTAGACACGTCTGTCTTTCCCAGCCAATGACAGGCTGGTTTCCAGGCCAGAGACTCCTCCCCCGATAACCAGAACATCGGGGATGCTTTCGATCTCCTTTTTTTCGAGAGGCCTGTGCAGGACCACGCGCCTAATCCCAGCCCGGATATATTTAATTGCTTTTGCTGTTGCCTCGTTTTTATCGGATATCATCCATGCACAGTGTTCTCTGATGTTTATGAGCTGGAACAGATAAGGATTAAAATCCGCTTGCTCACAGACATCCATGAATGTCTTTTCATGTTCTCTAGGAGAACAGGCCGCAACAACAAGATGTGACAGATCTTCTTTCTTGATCTCTTCTTCAAGAAATTTTTTACCATCATTCGAACACAAAAGAGGATATCTTTTCACAACCTTAACATCAACGAGGGGAGATATCTCCTCTATCACCTTATCAATATCGATTCTATCCTTGATGTTTGGTCCGCATTCACAGATATAAACTCCGATTTGTCTACTCATTTATTTATCCTCGAACAATAATTTTCCATACGTTTCTGCTATCGGAAAGAGGCAAGGATCTTCCCCACTGCGGCCTCTGCCTGTGAGACTGAATCAGGAATATCTTTGGGGCCCTCTGCACATCCAATCACAAAAATGCCTTCCCTTTCCGTGGAAACAGGAGAAAGTTGTTCATTCTGTGTGTTGAAAAATCCATGTTTATCCAGGTTGATTCCCAGAGCTTTAGCGAGCTGTTCTGTCCCCTTTCCGGGAATCATCGCCGGTGAGAGAATCACCATATCTATGGGGAGAACACTGTCGCTGCCATTCCCGTCTCTATAAGTTATCTGCAAGCTGTCTTTTTGGCTTTCCACTCTGATTGTCTCATTGTGAATGAAATCCACTCCCTTTTGACATGTTTCCTCATAAAAACTCTGATGGGATTTGCCGGGAATACACAGGTCCGTATAGAACTCACAGATTTTTGCATCAGGAATTTTGTGCTTGAGAAAGTGCGCAAACTTCGCGGAGTACATGCAGCACACAGCTGAACAATATCCTTGTTCTTTGCGGCCGACACAATGAATTATCCCGATCGATTTGAGACCTCCATCCTTGCGAAGAATGAGTTCCCCTTCGGTAGGTCCATTCTGGGCATAAAGCCTTTCGAATTCCATGGCTGAATAGACATTTGGAAATTTTCTATACCCATACTGGGGAAGCCTCTCGACATCAAAGAGGTCAAAACCCGTCGCCACCAGGATGGCTCCAACTTCCAAATCCAGGATCTCGTCTTTCTCAGTGAAGTCGATGGCATCAAATACACAGGTTTCTTGGCAGGCTTTACACTCCTTTTTCTTTCCGTTAAGACGAAGACAGTTTTCAGGATCTATCACAGGCACATTGGGGAGGGCGCCAGCACAGGGGACTGCAATTGCTTTCTTTTTTGAGAGGCCTTCTTCGAACTCGTTGTCTAAATTCACAGGGCAAGGCTCATAACACGCACCACAGCCGATGCAATTGATAAGGCTGACGTAACGGGCTTTTTTGCTGATTTTCACTTTGAACTGTCCAGCTTTTCCCTCGACCTTTTCCAGTTCGCTGAGCATGTGTAACTCGATGTTTTTATTCTGCAGAACATCTTGCTGGATAGGGGAAACCATACAGGTCGCACATTCCATATTCGGATAGACCTCTTCAAATTTGATCGTCTGTCCCCCGATCAATGATTCCTTTTCCAAGAGACAAACGTCCACCCCGGCATTTGCAAGCAATAAACTTGCCTTCATTCCGGCAATTCCAGCTCCAATCACCAAAATTTTCTGTTTTTCCATCTTTCTGTCCACCTTTCTCAGATTTTTGGATTATGAGCGAGCGGA
The DNA here is from genome assembly GCA_964540205.1 of uncultured Eubacteriales bacterium. GTDB lineage: Bacteria > Acidobacteriota > Aminicenantia > Aminicenantales > Aminicenantaceae > WTAW01. Next base: position 18,770 of record CAZIMJ010000361.1, read on the forward strand.
TTGGGGCCTGCTTGAGAGATGTGGTCAGCGAATGTATTGACAACCTCGGAATAATGCTTCCCTTCTGAAGCAGATATCCATGAGAGCTGAAGTCGATCAGGTTCCAGATCCAGGACGTCCAATATCTTTTTTAGGAGAGCGAATCTTCTCCGTGCGTAATAGTTCCCCTGTTCATAATGGCAGTCTCCGGGATGACACCCTGCAACCAGTACCCCGTCAGCTCCCCAAAGGAGAGATGCCAGTACAAGATTGGAGTTTATCCGGCTGGAACACATCACTCGGATAACGGAGAGAGACGGTTTAATCTCCATCTTACTGGACCCGGCAAGATCAGCACCAGCATAAGAGCACCAGTTGCACAAAAAACCCACGATGTTAGGTTTGAATTCTGTGTTCATAGTTTATTCCCTTCTGAGTTAAATTAAAGAGTAAGAAGGACCTCCCTTGCAGTGTTTAAAAACATAGCAAGAGATTTAAGTCCTGGTTAGAGACACAGGGAAAAAATTAAAATTGTATTTGAGCGGAATGTTTCCCCTCAGCATCAGTATTGCAGAAAAGCAATGTTTTCCCTGTTCTTTCAGCCCAGGCTTTAATATCCTTAGGGAATGATTCGCAATCGGCGATAACCTCAAGAATATCCCCGGGATTTAGTTGGGGAGCCATGGTTGCCACCTTTAAAATAGGCTGGGGGCATTTAAGCCCTAATGCATCAAGAGTTTGTGTTGCCATTTTGTCCTCCTTTAAAATATGAGAAATATTATTAATGCCTTAGAAAGAAAACGTTACCGTTGCATCTTTGACTTCGTCCATAAATGTCGTGGCCCCGATTATTTCTACGCCATCTCTAATATCTTCCTTTTTTAGATCTTTTGCTTCCAGGGCAAGTTCGCAGACATAGATTTTGCCGCCTAAATTTCGGACCCCTTCGAAAAGTTCAAGAAGGTTCGGCAAGCCTTTTCCTTCCATTTTCTCGATCACGCCTTTCACCATAGCAGGCGCTCCACCAGGGCAGAAAAATATAACCAATTCATCTCCAAGGGAAACGGCAGAAGAACCGAGGATGAAAGGCGGAAAGACATTTAAATTCTCTGAACCGTTGACAGTAATTGCAACTTTTGCCATAAAAGACCTCCTTAAAATTAAATTGTTGAAGATTGTGTCATTCCACAGGGAATGACCGACACAAGCATTTTAGGTGTATCAATCATCAATAAATTGCTTTGCTGCGTGAACCAAATCATTCATTCTTGAAGGATCCTTTAAAAAATAACAACGAAGATTCTTTTCTTGACGATAATCCACAATCCCAGAAAACTTGAGTATGTTTAGATGTTGAGAAATGCTGGGCTGTGTGGCATTAAAAAGATCTTTAATGTCATTCACACATCTTTCACCGCTCAGCAAGATTTCCACAATGTAAAGGCGAATGGGATTGGCTAAGGCTTTAAAAACCTGGGCTCTGTTGCTCAAATCATCTTTTTGATACATTATAAGAAAATGGTTATTTACAAATATTAGTAAATACTTATATCCCAAAAAAAATATTATTTCAATAATTTTTTTATTTATTTAACTGCACAGCATTCACAGCCGCAATTGGTTTCCTTTGCTAACGGTCAAACTGATCTCAATCCCACGATCAAGACAGGAGGGAAAAAGCTTTTTTTCGCACCCTAGAAAGACGACACACGGGGTCCGAAAGATTTAAATTAACAAGTCTGTCCCTTATTTACTAAGGCAGTTCCTTCGCAGGGGGTTCGTATTTCCATGGTTTAAGGCCGAGCTCGGAGGGCTTGGTTGCAGGCGGGACCAAAGCATTGTAGACCTTGCGCGCCAGGAGCTGACACCGCACAAAAGCCCTCGTCGCCTTTGCCCAGTAGTAGATCCCTTCCCCCTTCGACGGTTTCTTCATCAGGGTGAAGCCAATGCTGTCGGGACCCCGCCAAAAATCGCCTTTTGTCCATTCGGCGACTGCTTGGTTGAAGATATCATCCAAAGGGGCATAAGCAGGATTTTGGTAGTCCAGCTTTCGCAACTCTCTTTCTGCAAGGAAAAGGTCTATTTCTGCCTGGTATTTGGCAGCCTGCATCACCTCCGCAGGGCTCGAGCCGAGTTTAAGCCGGAAGAATGCCCTGGTGGCATCAGCCAACCAACGCGCTCCATGAAACCCTTTGGGATGGCTCAGAGTCGGTTGTTTCGCCGTATAGGTCGTGGATAGGAGATACAGATTGTCTTCTGGGATGGTAATGGTCACGTAGGCGTTTGTCACATGGCCGAGGGTCGTCCACCACTCACAATCACCCTTTGCATAATGATCCATGGCCTTTTTCTCCCATACATCTGGATGAGCCTCCACTGGTAGAGGGCCGCTGCGAAACCGCCAGACCATCTTCATGAACTCGAGGTCGATCTGTCCATGATAGTCGCTAAAAAGGTTATACACATAGAGATTCCGGCTGACACTAAAATCCCTGCAGGGAACAGTTCCCTCCTTCAGCCATCCCCCATGCTCGATGTACTCCTGTCCTTCACCTCCAAGTTCTTTTGAAAGAAGCGTATTCGTTGCATAAATAAAATCCTTTTCCCCGCAATCAACCGGTTTCCGGATAATAGCCGGGTCATCAGACCTCTCTATGACAAATGCACTTCCATCCTTATCCACCCAAAATCCACCCGTGCCATAGTATCCTCCCCCTGCGAAATCACCTGTCGTCTCATAACTCAATGTCATCTTGACCGCTTCCTCAGAATTACTGGCATAACGAAGCGTATGCCTTATAGCGATGTCACTCTGGATCCCAAACCGAGGCTTTTTCCCCTGTTCCTGCGCTGTTTGCGTGACGCCATGATGGACATAGACCAGCCCCTTTTCGTTCATCCCCGAATGTCCACCAGCCGAAACCCACGGCCCAACAGCATAATAAGGCGTATGGATATAGGCATTGCCATCCTTTGGAAAACAGATGATAGTCACGTTGAAGTGGTCACTCCCATCTGAGCTTCCAGAAGTGATAACCTTTCCATCCTCGGTTGCTGTTCCCCAGGCTGCAACGCTTCCACACTTCACTGGATTTTCCCCTTGTGAGGATTTTAGATGCGATCGCTGCTGCAAACTGTGGAGTGATCCTTCAATTGATTCTTGAGCCTGTTTTGGCTCTCCATCTAGCTCCTCCGGATATCCGGTCTGATCAGCCGATGCTTCCAAATATTTGTTATCCTTCACTCCTAAACAGAATTGTGCAAGGATCTGTTCATATATCAGAGGCACTCCTCTATTCTTGGCGCCTGCGACCATTCCTTCAAAGAATCCGATCATTTCTGGGGCATGCTTTTTAATGTACCACTCATAACCTTTCAGTGCCCTGAGCTGGCCATCACTGAAATCACAATCCAGAAGCTCCAGAATCCACGCCCCGAAGATCTGTGCCAGTTGCTGGGCATACTGATACCCCATCTCAAAGTCTGATCCTTGAAGGATCACAACCGGACGTGCCCAAGGGAAAATAGGAACACCATCCACAAATTCGATCTCCGGCCCTTGATTGAGATCAAAGGGATTGATTCGAGTCTTGATATTTTTGCCACTTTGATCACCCTCTCCCCAATCACCCTCAACAGCAGACAGAGAAAATACTAGATGAAGAACAACGATAAAAACGCCCAATACAAAAGTTCCTTTTCTGTTTATCGTCATTATTGTCCCTCCTTCATTGAATGTATTACAGTCATGCGGACTACATGTCAACAATATATTCGGGATATCCGCGGGTCAGCATGAGTCCATGTTATCCCCATAAAACAAAATTCAATTTGACATGTGCTGTCAAGTCATATTTAATAATTACAAGTCAAGAGGGTTTCTCATCGAGAGAGAAGGAGCGAGTATCATGAAAAGCAAAACATCTATTTTAATAATTTTGGTTGTGTTCATTTTTTCCAGTTTCCTTATCGCCCAAGAGACAGAAACGCAAAAAATCGAGCTTGCTCAAAAGACACTTGAATACAAGGTAGAGCGTGGTGTCATAAACACTCTCAGCTGGATTTTCGCCGGTATCGCCTACGCCAAGTCGAAGGGCGACACACCCGAAGATTTTGCCCGGTATGGCTATAAATCATGGGGTTCCTATTGGAAGGATTTAAATATTAAGGCTTATATCCAAAAATGGTACAGGATCTTCTCAACAGACTTTCATTTCAAGATGGAAATATTAAATGTGACCGAAACATCAGTCGAGGCAAGAATGACCATCTTTGCACGAAGATGTGCCGAAACATTTGCAGTGAGTGGTGTCACGGAAGAGGAGTATGTTCGATTTATTTCTGCATCGGTCTCCAGTATGGCCGAGTATTTAGGCTGGAAATGCAAGCAAAAGCTCGAAGGCGATTGGCTTTACCTTACTGTGAGCGAGAAGGAATAGCACGAACTCCATCATATCGGATATGCTATCGAGCCTCAAGGCACAGGGAAGATAACTCCCACAGAGATTCCTCTTTTTATTGGGATGATTGCTATGCTCTTGGGAATCATTGTTGCTTGGTTTCGTGAGGGCATCGGGGCAGTATTAACTTTTTGTGGTTTCCTGTTTTTCTTAGCCCAAGAGCTGATATCCAATCAACGTTTTAGCGCTTAGTTTCTCGTGATCTTTCCGGCAATCGGTCTTCTATTTTCGCTTTGTGGGTAGCAATCAAGAAAGCTCGCGCAGAATTCAGCTTAACACACCAAGTCAGTGTCTGCATAGGTCAGTCAATTCTGTTTATATATCTGAATAAAAAAGAGGAGAGATAAGAAAAATATTAATTGTATTATCTTTAGTTATTCTGATTTGTAATACTTTTAGCTGTAAGGATGAGGAAACAGCGGCAAAACTCGAAGAGATGAAAGCGCAGGGCAAAGCATCACCATAGCCGATACAACCAAAAATCAGAGAGGAGGTCCTGCAGATCCCTCAACTACTCAGTTCTACCTGTCCACCATCAGCAATGTCGACGGTTCCGACACCCTGCTCGGAAGCCGCAACGTCCCCGCTCTTGCAGAAGGAGCCAGCAGTTCCGGGTCGACCGTTCTAACGATTCCGGAGGGTACGAAAGCTGGGAATTGGTACATTGTTGCCATGGCTGATGGCGAAGAAGTTTTGGTCGAGGTCTACGAGACCAACAACAAATACTCACAGTTTATAAAAATCAACTAAACAGATGTCCAAACGGTCCATTCGGGGAATGGATACAACATCAAAGAGGTAAACCAGCAATATGTAGGGTCAGTTCCCCGAACTGACCGAGTATAGGAATCTGGGGAGATTTAGGTCTATTTATACTTGAAGTTTTTAGTAACAGTACGATTGTTAGAGAGGTGTTCACGCTCTTTTTTCGTTATTTTGATAACAACACCTTTCTTTCTCTTTTTCTTCTTACTGTCCTTACTGTCTACAATTGAATTAAACATGGCTATACCCTTTTCGGCTTTGCACTTATACCTTCATCTCAACTCTCAAAACTGTAGAAGCCACATGTTTTGTTCGAAGGACTATTATTCTATCCCCCAATAAATCGGTCAATCGCCATTAGAGATGAATCCAGGGGTGATTTTTATTAGGTATGCTGTCCCCCGAATCCCTTGTCCTGAAACGGACAACAACGTCCCTTCGAGGTAAGTCCAAAAGAAAGGAATGGTTGATTTAATATGATTTGAGAAAATTCAATCCCGGTTGACGTTATAGAGAATATTGAGCGAATGAGTGCGACAGAAAGTTATAAACAATCTCACGGAACACGCTTGCAAAACATCCCTAACAATGATATCCTATTTGTACAATTGTACAATAGTAAGAGCGATAAGATGAATTACGTCGTCGATACTTCAATAATAATATCCGTTATTGCTAATGAAAAACACAAGAAAAAACTCATCGAAATGACTGAGGGAGCTGATTTGACTGCGCCTTCCTCCCTTCATTGGGAGATAGGAAATGCATTCTCTGCAATGATTAGACGAAAGAAAGTTTCGAGACAAAAGGCTCTAGCAGCCTTAGCATCATACCGTGAAATCCCTATTCGTTTTTCTGATATCGAATTGGAGACAGCTCTGGAATTATCGGCAAATCTCAATATTTATGCCTATGATGCCTATATCATAGGATGTGCCCTTAAACATAAATTTCCAATCTTAACACTCGATAAAGGTCTCATGGAGGCAGCCCAAAAAGCGGGCGCAGCCGTTAAGGAGGTGGAACTATGACGATTTATACATTTTCAGAAGCCCGTCAGAAATTCGCCTCTGTTCTTGACAAAGCCCGTACCGAGGGCAAAGTCCTCATCAGAAGGAAAGATGGCTCTGTTTTTTTGATACAGCCCTTCAATCAAAAGGGTTCTCCCTTGGATGTTAAAGGTGTTGACCTTGGCTTATCCGCAGAGGCCATTGTTGAAATCATCCGTGAGATCAGAGAGGGATAGCTTTCGAATCCTGAATAGTTGATACTTCCTCTAAGAATAGGCTGGCAGAAATAAAGAGTAAGTGAGCTCAGTTGTCTCAGTTACTCATTTACTTCTATTGCCCTCCTGACTTAAAAAGAAATGCCTCCAAGCCACTTCACCCATTTGAGATTTGTCTTCACTTTGTTATAGAGGTTTTTATCAGCTGTGACCAATAGAACGCTTTCCTCCTTCGCCAAAGCCAAGTAACTGGCATCATAAGCAGAAAGATCATAGGATTCAGAAAAAAACAAAACGTCGGGATAAAAAAATGAGATATTTTTCTGTTCGATCTCTAAGCTCAAAAATCCCTCAACCGCTGTGATCACTATCTCCTCTTGGATTCTTCCTCTCTTTTGTGCAATGAGCAATTCATTCAAGACCTCGTACTCCAACAGCGATGGGGCAAGAATTTCAACTTCATAAGAAACATACTTATCCAGTATTTCCAGAGCAGCATGGCTGTGCTTCTCATCGGACAAATACCATTTGAGGACAACGCTTGCGTCGATGACGATTCGCTTTAAGTTTTTTTCTCTAATTGTTTTCTCGATTCCTTAAAGACTTCATCCGCTGATACGACCGATTTTGAAAAGGCCTCTCTCGCATCTAAAATCTTTTTATAGCCTTCCAATCGTTTGGCTTGTTTGTACTCGTCATAAGGAATGATCACTGCAACAGGCTTTCCCCTTTTAGTTACGATGAATTCTTTTTTTTCTTCCAGTGCATCCCCAACCAGGCTGCTGAATCTTTTCTTTCCCTCAGCGATGCTGATGATTGAAGGTTCTTTGTGTTGATACGATTTGATCTTATTATTAGTCATTTGATATGACTAATAATATAGTCATTTATACGGTTTGTCAAGCAAGCAAATTCGGGGGACAGCGTACTTAACTCAGCTCGGTAGACAGGATCTCGGACACTTTGAATGTGAAGCTGCTCTATTTTTTAATCCGTTTCACAGACCTTCTTTAGCTGCTCGGCTGCTTCTGGCGTCAAATGCATAAACTCCAGTCCGGCAGCATAAGCGGCGTCGGATCCTTCAGGCAATTTCGACGTCCACCGCACTTTGGCGATGGCTGCGATGGCCAACCCATTGGGCAGATAGAACTCCAACTCCAATTCCCTGCCCACAGCCAATTCCTCATCACAGTGAATACGCACTCCTCCTAAGCTGATATCATAAATGGGACGTTTTCTTGGTGCTATTCGCGGAGATTTATAATTGACTTCCGCTCTGATCCTTGGGAAACGTCGCCGCTCGATTCCATCTTTGTGATATTCGGTCATGGCATAACCTTCTCAAAGCTTTCTTGACAGCCGGCTCGCAGCCACCCATTGAGTCGGTGGAGATGACACAAATGTTGAATCCTCGTCACTCATATCTCAGGCTATCGACGGGATTGGCGTAGGCGGCTCTCACGATTTTTATCCCAACGGTTAAAAGGGCTACAAAAACTGCCGCCACTCCCGAAGCAATAAAAATCCACGCAGCTATACTCGTCCTGTACGCATAATTGTTGAGCAAACTCGCCATCAGAAAATAAGCGATCGGCCATGCAACTGCATTGGATACAATAAGCAGCATCAGAAAGTCTTTGGAGATCATCATCATGATATTTGCGATCGAAGCGCCGAGCACTTTTCTAATTCCGATCTCTTTTGTGCGTTGCTCTGCTGTGAACGAAGCCATTCCGAAAAGTCCAAGACAAGAGATAAAAATGGCCAAAAATGTGAAGTATTTATAGATCTCTCCTCTTCGCTGATCACCGCTATACTGGCTATTAAACACATCGTCCAAAAATCTATACTCAAAGAGATTATTGGGTGCAAATTCAGCCACCTTTTTTTCCAAATAGGTCAGAGTTCCAGATATATCGTTCGGCCTGATTTTGACGAAAATATAGCTGTGAGAGCCGTGTCTCTGGGATAATGTAAAAATGACAGGTCCGATCTGGTTGTGGAGCGAGCTTACGTGAAAATTCTTGACGATGCCGATGATTCTTCCCTCATCCTCCCAACAGGAAAACATTTTCCCGATCGGTGATTCCAATTCTGTGATCCTCAAGGCTTCTTCGTTCAGAATGTAATTCTCCCGGTCAGTTGCATACTCTTCCGAAAAACTTCTTCCCTGGACAATTTCCATACCGAGAGTTTCAAAATAGTCAAAGTCCACAGAGGCATCTGTCATCGTTACATAATCTGCAGGGCCTTTTCCTTCCCAATAAACGGGATTGATATGTCCGATACTAGTCGGATATCTGCGGGCCGCTGAGACGTTAATGACATTCGGATATTGTTTAATTTCATTTTTGAATGACTTGTAGGATTCTCTCAACTCCCTGTTCATCGTTAGTGCAACCACATAATCTCTGTCTAATCCGATATCTTTATTTCTTATGTAATTGAGCTGTTTATACATGATGATCGTTCCGATGATTAATACGATAGTCGCGGTGAACTGACCGACGACCATGATCTTTCTCAGCACAAATCCACCCGAACCTGACTGCAACTTTCCCCTCCTTAAAATATTTGCCGGTTTAAAAGAAGAAAGCATAAACGCCGGATAGCTGCCAGATAATAATCCTGTAAAAAGAATGATCCCAACCAGCAAACTCACAGTCGAAACATTGCCGGCGATGTCCAGTGTCAATTGTTTGTCAGCAAGATTATTAAATGCAGGCAGAAACAGATAGACCAAACCAACCGCCACCAAAAGCGCGATCCCCGATAAAATTATCGATTCCCCGATAAATTGCCTGATGAGATCGGCCCTTTCTGCACCCACAACTTTCCTCATTCCGATCTCTTTGGCCCGGGTGTTCGACCTGGCCGTAGAGAGGTTGATGAAATTGATGCAGGCAATAATCAATATGGCTATGGCGATCGTCAGAAAAATATAGACATAAATAATCGGATCCGTTCCATTTAGCGAATACAGATGAACCTTCGAGAGTGGTTGGATATGAAGAACAACTTTCTGATTAGTTCTTTTGTCATGTTCCATGATAAATCCGGAGATTTTCTCTGCGAATTTCGGTATGGAAATGTTTTTTTCCAAAAGCGCGTAGGTGCTGGGTTCATAGGACCAGCTAGTATGTCCCCTTTCGCCCAAGAGTTCCATCGAAGCAAGAAAATCGAACTGCAAATGCGAATTGGAAAGGACATCTTTGAGGATGCCTGTAACGATCAGCTCGGTGTTGTTGTTGATCAAAAGAGATTTACCGATCGGATCTTGGGTCCCAAAATACTTGGCGGCGGCATGCTCTGTTAAAACGATGGATTGACTATTTTCAAACACTGACTCCGGAGCGCCAACAACGAGTGGAAATGTGAAAATCTTTAAAAAGTCATCATCCACCAGTGCGCCACTCTCGTCATAGATCTTATCCCCATATTTCATGAGCCAATTCATCTGGTAACATCTCGATATTTGTCGGACCTCTGGATATTGTTCCTTAAAAATCGCGGCAAGCGCCAGAGGATTGGAAGTAAACTTCGTATCCTGAAGTTCTGGAATAGTCCTGTAGATGTCGCTGTAGTTTTCATGGAATTTATCAAAATTGAGTTCATCCTGAACCCATAAGAGGATCAAAATGCAGCAGGCCATTCCGACGGCCAAACCCATGATGTTGATGAAAGAATAGATCTTGCTGTTTTTAATATTTCTCCATGTGATTTTAAAATAGTTTTTAAGCATCGCAGCTCCTATCAAAGTTGAAAGTTTAGTATAAGTGGCAAGTGCAAAAACGACCTGCTCCCAGTACCACAAAAGAGCTCGAGGCCTTCCGTACTCTTTAGCACGCTCTTTGAACTCTTCGCTGCAATCTCCGGAGGCTGCATGTTCCTCTTCATAGCGAGTCAAATAGGAAAGCAGTTTTTGGCCCAATCTAGGCGGATATGGCTTGGATTTCAACATTATCGTCTGTTCGATCCTCAGTTCCCACGGAATTCAGGAATACTTTCCCAGATGGTGCGATGAAGATCGTAAGAGGCCTGGAGTGCCCTTTTGCCCACAGGTGTCAGGTCGTAATAAATCCGGGGCCTTCCCCCTCTTTCAGATGAAGTGGTGCCCTTTGTCTTTGTGACATAATCCTTGCGCAAAAGTTGATCGAGGGCATTGTATAGCGTCCCATACATCAACCGCTTTCCTGTCAGTTTTTCGACTCTTTTCCGGATGGAAACCCCATAAGCGCCTTCTTTGAGGGCGATTACCGCAGCCAATATCATTTGTTCCAACAAAGTCAACTCTTTCATGGTTTTTTATCCTGCATAAAATATTTTAATCCTCAAACACAAATCCTGAACTAGGTTTTACGTAACTTACACATAAGGTAATACGTACAACACGTAAAAAGGTTGCACTCCTTTTATAAACCTTTTAGATGGAACTAAAGTCTTAGATATTGGAGAAATCCTATTGTGAAAAACTATTTAAAGATTACTTTACGAAACATTAAAAAGCACAAGGCATATTCTTTTATCAACATCTCCGGTCTGGCTATTGGAATGGCCTGCTGCATTTTAATTCTTTTGTGGGTCAAGGACGAATTAAGCTTCGACCGCTTTCACGAAAACGCCGAAAAGATTTACCGGGTCACCGAGCATCAGTATAACTCGAGCGGAGACTACTTCCCGGTGGCTGTTACTCCCTGGCCCCTCGCTGAAGCACTGAAGAACGATTTCCCGGAGGTCGTCGAATCAGCCCGGTTGCGGATATTGTCCGGCGGGTTGATCAGCTACAAGGAAAAAAAGATCTACGAAAGGGATTTTGTTGCCGCAGACCCAAGTTTTTTAAAAATGTTTTCTTTTCCTCTGAGAGAGGGCGATCTCTCAACTGTCCTGACAGAGCCGCATGCCATTTTGATCACCGATGACGCAGCGGCACGGTATTTCGGGAAGGAAGATCCAATCGGGAAAATATTGACCTATAATAATAGATACGATTTTAAGGTCACTGGTGTCCTGAAGGACGTTCCCCATAACTCACATATCCAATTCGATTTTTTAGTCCCGTTCGAATCGACACTCCGGGAATTCGGCTGGACAGATTCCTGGTGGACGAACAATTACACGACATACATTCAGCTTGCAGATAGCGCATCCATCCAGCACATTTCAGATAAAGTATCTGATTACCTTAAAAAGATGAATGAGCGGACCAGAACAAAACTGATCCTTCAACCGCTTGCGGATATCCATTTGCGCTCCGATTATGCCATCGATTTATATGGCCACACGGAGAATACAGCCATCTACGTCTACGCATTTTCGGTGATTGCGCTGTTTGTACTTCTTATCGCATGTATCAACTTTATGAATCTGAGCACAGCACGGTCTGAAAAACGATCCAAAGAGGTCGGTTTAAGAAAAGTAGTCGGGGCAAACAGACTGAATATTATTGCCCAATTCTATGGGGAATCCCTGTTTATGACTCTGATTTCATTTTTTGCCGCCATATTGTTGGTCTATATTTTGCTTCCAGCTTTCAACAGTGTCTCCGGAAAGCTTCTTACACTTGATTCAATGAAGGAACCGGTTTTCCTGTTAGGTCTTTTTGGCATCATGTTAGTAACCGGGCTGATATCCGGTAGCTATCCTGCTTTGGTTCAGTCATCTTTTAGACCGGTGGATTCAATAAAGGGCATAGGTCTAAAACAATCATCCAAATCCAGAAAATCTCTTCTTAGGCGTACGCTAGTTGTGACTCAATTTATACTGTCTATCATGCTTATCGTCGGAACCCTGATCGTGTATAAACAGATCAATTATATGCTGAATAAGGAATTGGGATACGAAAAGGAATCGATGATCTATTTCATCAAGAGGGCTAACGTGAGGACACAGTATGATGTGTTCAAATCAGAACTTCTCCGGGATCCAAATATTACACGGATCACCACATCGTCAGATGTACCGACCTATACTGTACACTCGACCGGTGCATTTTCTTGGGAGGGGAAAGATCCGGAAACCAGTTTCCTGATCCATCAGTTTTCGGTCGATTTCGACTATATCAAGACATTCAATATGAATATTATTGCAGGCAGGGACTTTTCGAAGGAATTCCCTGTGGATGCTTCCACAAAATCTTTTATCGTCAATGAAACAGCAGTCAAAGCGATGGGTCTGAAAGATCCTGTCGGATCTAAGTTTACACTCTACAGTAATAGCGGACAAATCGTCGGAGTTGTCGAGGATTTTCATTACAAATCTCTGCAGAAAGAGATCGAGCCGCTTGTTTTGCGGATAGAACCGCAGAGGGATAGCTATGTATTCGTCAAATTTAGGTCGGAACAGACAAAAGAAGCCATCGCTTCGGTTCGCAGAGTGTATAACTCGTTTAATCCGGACTTTCCACTGGAATTCACCTTTCTTGATGAGGCAGTGGAACGGCTCTATAACTCCGAACAGAAGACGAAGACCATATTCAACTATTTCACCCTTATTGCCATATTTATCTCCTGTCTCGGCCTCTATGGACTGGCCGCATACATGGCCCAGCAGAAAACAAAAGAGATAGGAATCCGGAAAGTGCTCGGCGCATCGATTTTGAATGTTGTGACCAACTTATCGAAGGAATTCATGCTCTTGGTCTGTGTTGCTAATGCGATAGCCTGGCCGCTCGCCTATCTCGCTATGAACAAATGGCTGCATAACTTTGCATATCGAATAAATATAGACCTCTCTATATTTATCTATGCCGGTCTTGTTTCAACGATTCTCGGAGTGCTAACGGTCAGTTACCATACTGTAAAATCTGCCCTGGCAAATCCTGTCAATTCGTTGAGGTATGAATGAAAAATTTAGAAAAAATGGGGACGGTTCTGCTTTTGTAGGGAAAAAAACATCTCTCTCTCAAAGTGTTATCTCCTTGATGGAATTTATGAGAAAAGAGTACAATCGAAAAGAAACCATTCCAACTCGAACTACGTCTGTATTAGTGAATTGAAAAATCTATAAACAGGATGGATTCTCGATTATGATCAAAAACAATATCAAAATTGCCTTTAGAAACATCATTAAACACAAAGGCTTTTCCACAATCAATATCATCGGTCTGGCAATAGGGATCGCATGCAGCATTCTCATTTTGGTTTTTGTCTCCCATGAATTGAGTTACGACAAGTTTCACGAAAAAGCCGACAGGACTTACAGAATAGCTGTCAGAGCTATGATAGGCGATACAAAAATCAACCAAACCTATTCCTCTTCTGAGACATTCCGGAGACTTCTCGAGGATTTTCCCGAAATCGAAGTGGGTGTCAAGTTTTTGAATGTGGGGAGGACTCCTATCGTCCTGGGTGAAGAAACGTATTACGAAGAAAGATTTTTTGCCGTTGATTCCACATTCTATGATGTTTTTTCGATCCCTTTGATCCAGGGTGATCCAAAAAGAGTTCTTGTCGACCCAAATTCTATGGTCATTTCTGAGGATACAGCTCTCAAATATTTTGGGATAACAGATGCTGTTGGCAAAACTCTGAGAGCGGATTTTTCATATGGTCCGGGCAGCGTCGACTTTGCGATCACCGGAGTCTCCAAGAACGTCCCCGGCAACTCTCATTTCCATTATGATCTTCTTGCATCTTCAGCGACTTTCCCCTCTTATATCAACGACACCGGATGGTCGTCCAATAATTTCATTACCTATGTTGTCCTGAAAGAAGGCACCACACAAGTTTGGTTCGATGAAAAATTGAAGGAATTCACCAGAAAACACATGGGTGCTGAAAGATTTGACGCCTGGGTAGCCAAGGGAAATTTCTGGGAATATTTTCTACAGCCCATCACCCGGATACATTTAACATCTGATCTAAACGGGGAATTTGAAGCCAACGGTAACGAAACATACGTCTATATATTTTCGGCAATAAGTATCATCATCTTACTCATTGCCTGTATCAATTTTATGAACCTCTCAACAGCCAAATCATCATTGAGGGCTAAAGAAGTCGGGATGCGGAAAGTGGTGGGTTCGGGAAGGAGCAGGCTTGTAATCCAATTCCTAAGCGAATCTGTTCTATTGAGCTACATCGCACTGGCACTGGGAATCGGGATATTCATTGTTCTTTTCCCTCTGTACGAAAATCTGATCGGTAAAGAGCTCCACATTCAGTATTTGGATAGCTTTGTAATAATCCCCTTAGTGTTGGCCCTTGGACTCATTGTAGGGATTATCTCGGGTTCATATCCGGCTTTTTTCCTATCGTCATTCAAACCCATTGCCACGCTTAAAGGAAATAAAAGCATGAACAAAAGGGGATCGTGGCTGAGAAATATCCTTGTCATATTTCAGTTCACGATCTCCATATTTCTCATCATCGGCACATTGGCGGTCAATCAACAACTTAAATTTTTCCAGAACAAAAAACTGGGATTCGATAAGGAACAGGTATTAGTCGTCAAAAATCCTGGATCATTAGGGGATAAGGTTAATCCTTTTAAAGACGAGCTTCGTGGATACAGCAGTATCATCGATGTATCGGGTTCTAACACATTGCCAGGCAAAAGCTTCAGTAATATCGGATTCGGTGCAGAAGGAGTAGAAAACTTTACTTTGAACCTCTGCATTTGTGATTATGACTTTCTTAGCACTTTAAAGCTGGAGATGGCGGATGGAAGATTCTTTGCGAAGGAATTCAGTACTGATTCTCATGCGGCGGTGCTCAACGAAAAAGCAGTGGAATTACTGGGTTGGGAAAATCCAATCGGTAAAAAGATAAATAACTGGTCTCAGAATGGGAATAGGGGAGATTTTGTAGTGATTGGTGTGATCAAAGACTATCACTACGAATCGCTCCATCAGGAGATCAGGCCGCAGGCCTTATTCCTCTCCGGCGGTTACTACACAAATGTCGAAAGATATATATCTGTTCGGTTGAACACAGAAAATATAACAAGCACAATAAAACATGTAGAGAGCAAATGGAACGAATTTGCTCCTCAGATGCCCTTCGAATATTCTTTCCTCGATCAAGATTATGATAATTTATACATAAATGAAAGACAGACCAGAAAGCTGTTTTCGGTATTCTCTTTCCTTGCGATATTCATTGCCTGTCTGGGTTTATTCGGGTTGGCATCGTTTATTGCCGATCAAAAGACCAAAGAGATCGGCATCAGAAAGGTGTTGGGGGCATCGGTTGTGAAAATAGTCAAAAACCTGAACAAAAGCTTTTTAAAATGGGTTCTGATCGCAAACCTTATAGCCTGGCCCATTGCGTGGTTTGCCATGAACAAATGGTTGGAAAATTTCGCCTACAGGATTGTATTATCCTGGTGGATATTTGTTTTGGCTGCGGTATTAGCTGTGTTTATTGCACTCCTCACAGTAAGCTTACAAACTGTAAAGGCCGCCCTCAAAAACCCGATCGATTCCTTACGGTATGAATAAGTTCTGAAGTTTGGGGAGGAAAGCACAGTTATAAATTTTGGAAATTGGGGGACGGGCCTCAGCAAATTCATGATAATAAATAAGTTAACAGATATATTTTACTGAAAAATATGTTTAAATGCACCTTTTTGTAGGTCAAAACAAGAGTCTAAGCGGAGAATATTAACTTATCCTGAAATAATTATCCTTAGACATTATTTTTGACCCCCAAAATAGTGCTTCTAAGGCGATTTTTAAGCCGAAAATTTGGCTTAACTTATTTATATTGAAGCACTTGCTGGGGCCCGTCCCCCAATATAAGGACAGCACACTTAATTCAGGATTTTGTATACTTTCCTTCTGCATAGATGTTTAAATCCCAACCGTTTGATGTTAGAATGTGTTGATCAATACATAGGGGAAAAACATGTCACTCATTCCAGCCTTTAAAATCGGAATTTGGAATGCGTGGATACTTCAAGTTATATTTTATCTATCCATGTTTATTCCAGATTTTTTTCTGGACAAGGAAGCGAAGATTAGATCAAAAAGGATGAGCATGTTTGCGCCTTACAAAAAAATCGAGAAGCTTTTAGCCCTATCTTCGCATGCCGTTATCATGCCTCTTGTTTTTATCTATTCGCTTTTTCTTCCTCTCAAAATAGGCTCGGCATGGTTGTATCTGGGCCTTCCTATTTTTGCTGTTTCCATTTTGATATCCGTTACTACCATTTTCAACATCGCTACTTCCTCGATTGATAAACCCGTCACCAAAGGGGCATATCGAATATCAAGACATCCCATGTATTTCAGTGGTTTTCTGATGTTCATCAGTATTGCAATATCCTGTGCGTCTTGGGTCGTTTTTCTCTGTGGTGCCTTATGGCTAGTCATATGGCAAATTGTGGTGCCTACAGAAGAACGGCTCCTCATCGCAAAGTACGGAGACACATATCGTGATTATGTGACAAGGGCACCGAGATGGATCGGAATTCCAAAAAAACCACACTAATTTCCGACTCTGTATGTTGGAGCTAGGTCTTATCCCTTAGTCTGACTGAAATACGTATTCTGTCCCCGTATCTGAAGTTCCTATAAATTCCCTCTATCCAGTAACATCTCTTTGTGCAAAATGACTTCGCGCTGACCCTCTTCATCTTTAACGACAAGCTTAATCTCTTTCACATTTTCATCTCTGATGAGTTGCCTTAATTCGAAAATTGCATCGCCGCTGAAAGGCATTCCGTTGCAAGCGACTATTTCATCTCCGACATCGACGCCGGCTTTATCTGCGGGCCCTCCTGTCCAAAGCCCATCAACGACTATCGAGTTGTTTTCTCCTGTGCTCAGATTCACACCAAATGAAAACATATCTTTAGCAAACTGCGCATCCTCGTAGGGGATTAAAAGGATCTCATCGTTGGGGTAATCGATCGTGATCAAGAATTGACACAAATAATCTTTCCCGAGCAAGGGAACAGAGAGAAGGGGCGGGAGTTCTGCGAAACAACACATCAAGTCTTGTATCTTCAGGCTTCCCTGTACAAATTGTTCGATCCTCCCGAGATAGGTATCTATCATTTTTGTGCCTGGCCATTTGATCATCACTCCCTTCGATCTGACCATCGCTGAATCGTCCCTGCCGCCCATCTTGTCCAGATAAGCGAGAGGGAGCACCAGAGAATATGGCTGGCCGGTATCGACCATAGCACTAACAGAGATATTTTCGTTGATCGTGCAATCTATCATGGGCGCATTATTAACCTGATGGTTTGCAAATTTAAATCTCCTACCGTGAGCACTCTCCCCTGTGTCCTCTTTATCGGGAGAGAGGATCACCCTCTGATTCCGGTAATCGAGAGTGACTTTGAATCTTTCCAAAAGGTTAGAGCCTATAATTCCAGAGATGCGAATCCCACATTTCTCAAACCCTTTAAAATTGAATCCCATAAAGGCAAAGATGTTGGGAATTGACACCTCCCCCATATCCAGCGTATCCATCTTCGCCATATTCCCCCTTATCTTGAGAGCCAATTCTTCTGCGACTTTTCGGTCAATAAAGGTCAAACCTCCGGTATCGAGGATGAAGTTATACGACTGACTGGAACCATTGATCTTACACTTTATAACAATGAGGTGTTCCTTAAGCTCGAAAGGGATGACTCCTTTCACCGGCAAATCTTCGACTTGAGCGTACGCCACTGTGTTTACTAAAAGCGCTATAAGAAGAATGGAATAGATAGCTGTTTTTCTCATTTGACCTCCTTATGGGTACTCAACCGCGTTAAAATTATATTTTAAAAAATACTACGAATACATGTTTTTATAAAAAAAATCAGAACTGAAATACATTTGATGATTTCAGCCAGTATTGAACACACTCGTAAGCTTCGCGATGTAGATATGACCACTAAGCGCTTCAGCTATGCCCCAAGGGAAGGCAATTCATACCACCTTTCTTTAATTTGACACTCTCACAGTTCCTTGCTATTCTTTTCTAAACCAAATTTAAGGGAAAAACCATGGCCATAACTTGCCCCAAGTGTAAGACAAACAATCCTGAAGAACTGAAGTTCTGTGGTGAGTGTGGGACTCAACTCCTCTCCCCTGGGGACATCGACGTCACAGAAACGATCGAAGCACCCAAGGAGGAATTAACAACAGGATCAACATATGCTGGAAGATACCAGATCATTGAAGAGCTTGGCAAAGGAGGGATGGGAAGAGTCTACAGAGTGCTGGATAAAGAACTCAAAGAGGAGGTGGCCCTTAAGCTCATAAGACCGGAAATCGCAAAAGATGAAAAGACCATCGAACGATTTAAGAACGAACTCAAATTTGCCCGAAAGATCAGCCACCGAAATATCGGCCGCATGTACGAACTCATGGAAGATAAAGGTGCGCATTTTATTACCATGCAGTATATGCCGGGGCAGGATCTCAGAGGATTGATAAGGCAAACCGGTCAATTGACTACGGGAAAAGCCATTTCAATTGCCAAGGAGATCTGCGAGGGCTTGATCGAGGCCCATCATCAGGGTGTCATACACCGTGATTTAAAGCCTTCTAACATCATAATCGACAGAGACGGTAATGCCAGGATTCTGGATTTTGGGATCGCCCGCTCTGTCGAAGGGAAAGGAATAACAGGTGCAGGAGTGATGATCGGCACACCCGAGTACATGTCTCCCGAGCAAGTAGAGGGGAAGGAGACCGATCAGCGCTCGGATATCTATTCATTGGGAGTGATCCTGTATGAGATGGTGACCGGAAGAGTTCCCTTTGAAGGAGACACGCCTTTTACGATAGGGATTAAGCACAAAAGCGAGATCCCCAAAGATCCTAAGGAGCTGAATGAACAAATATCCGGGGATCTGAGCGCTGTGATATTGAAATGCCTGGAGAAGGAAAAGGACAAAAGGTATCAGAGTGCGCAGGAAGTCCGCTCTGAGCTTGTGAATATTGCGGAGAGTATTCCGACCACAGAAAGAATTGTCCCAGACAGAAAGCCGCTCACTTCGAGGGAGATAACCGTCACTTTCGGATTGAAAAAATTGTTCGTTCCGGCACTCGTTGTTGTCGCTCTTGTCATTGCCGCAGTGATCTTGTGGCGTTTTGTCCTTACAAAGGAAACGGCTCCCCTTGTTCCGACAGATAAGCCATCGCTCGCTATTCTGTATTTTGAGAATAACTCTGGGGATGCGGCTCTGGATAACTGGCGGAGCGGGCTGAGTGAGATGCTGACTACCGACCTCAGCCAGTCCAAGTTCCTCCATGTCTTGAGCAGCGACCGGATCTATTCCCTCCTGGAAAAACAGGACTTACTCGAAAAAGACAAATACTCGACAGATGACCTTAAAAGTGTCGCCGCTCGGGGAGGTGTAAACCATATCATAAGAGGAAGCTTTATCACGGCTGGAGAAAAATTCATCATCAACGCCGCTCTCATGAAGGCCGACACTGCAGAAGTCATCAGCTCGATAAGAGAAGAGGGGGTTAGAGAAGTCAGTATCACGGACTCCCTTGACAAGATCACCACGAAAATAAAGGCAGACTTAAACCTATCTAAAGAACAGATCTCTGGCGATCTTGATAAGGAGCTAGCCCAGATCACTACCCAATCTCCTCAAGCGTTTAAATACTATTCCGAAGGAGTCAAGCTATTTAATCAAGGCCGATACCGGGCGAGCATTCCTCTTATCGAAAGAGCCATCGGCATCGATCCGGAGTTTGCCATGGCCTACAGGAAGCTAGGTTTTGCCTATGGCAATCTCGGATTAGCTCCGCAGCGAAAAGAATACTTGGAAAGAGCCATGGAATTGAAAGACCGGCTTTCGGATAAGGAACGATTCATGATCGAGGGGTCTTATTATCATAATTCCGAAAATACATACGACAAAGCTATAGCTGCCTATAAAAAAGTCCTAGAATTCTACCCGGATGACACCACAGCAAACCACAACTTAGCTATCATATTTGAGAGTCTTGAGCAATGGGAAAAGGCAATTCCTTATTTTGAGAAAGCAAGAAAGGCAAGTTCAGAGTTTGTCGGTACATACACAACCTTAGCCTCGTGTTATAGGGACATAGGAGAGGATGACAAGGCCAAGGAGGTTCTCGATGATTACCTTGAGAATTTTGGAGACTCCGCCAGGATTCATCTGGGATTGGCGGATCATTACCAGCATCTCAGGGAATATGACCTTGCTCTTTCCGAAGTCGAAAAAGCCCTCTCCATAGATCCAACCGATTTCTGGAATTTCGATGCCAAAGCCACAGTCTATAAATATCAAGAAGATCTAAAGAAGGCAGAGAACACTTACTGGAAACTCATGGAGTTGACAGAACCCGGGGCAGGCTATGTGGCTGCCAATGGAGGGTGTTCCCTGTCTTTGATATGGGGAAAATATGAAGGGGCAGAGTCCACGCTCGACCGCGGGCTCACTGGTGTTCGGATGTTAAAGGTGAAATGGGTAGAATCGGAATGGCACAGAAAATCGGCTTACATCCATAGCCAGACTGGTAGCCATGAAGAGGCACTGAAGGAGTGTGAAGAGGCCTGGGAGAGTGCCGTCCAAGCGGATAGGGATAGTTTCAACTTACAAAGATCTGCTATGCATATGAAGGCATTGATCCAGGTGGCCAATCATTCCATAGATGAAGCCCAAAAAACAGCGGATGGGCTAAAGGAATTCATCGAGGCCGGAAAACATGAGAAGTCCATCAGGCTGTACTATCACTTGATGGGCCGAATCGAACTCGAGAGAGGGAATTATTCGAAAGCCATCGGTCTTTTGCAGGAGGCTTTGGCTCTTTGTTCATTCCATAGAGATCAATTTCACGTCACCTTGAGAGTGGGTATAAATGAAATATTCCTCGAATCTTTGGCCTTAGCTTTTTATAGATCAGGAGATCTAGAAAAAGCACAAGAGCAGTACGATAAGATAATCGCGCTTACACCTGGTGACATTTTTTACGGCGACATTTACACAAAGAGTTTCTATATGCTCGGTAAGATCTACGAAGAGTTGGGCAACACAACCAAAGCCATAGAGCATTACGAAAATTTCCTCGACCTATGGAAGGAAGCAGACCCGGGGATGGCTGAGGTTGAAGGTGCGAGGACTAGGCTTGCAGGCCTGAGATAACTAATATACTCAGACTGATGCAACTTATTGATATGAGATAAAATGACCTTCTAAATCCCGTAAATAATCACCTTAGATGTGTTATTTATTGGGGAAAAAAGCCTTTCTAAGCTGAGAGGAAGGGGTTATCACCCATGAGTCATTAGAACACCCAAAACGACCCCGAAAAGTATGATTTAAGGGGAAATAATTGGGTTTTTATAAGACTTATCACATTTATTTTCTGTTATTTACATCAGTCTGAGCACAATAATAAGAATAATAAACAATAATAAAAATATTTTGCTTAATCCCAAAAAGAATATCCTATAATGGAGAGTTCTTTCTCAGAAAAGGATGTGTTCGTGGCTAATAGAGAATTCCAGGATAAGAATGAATTCAAATACAGACGAGGGGGAGCAGTCCGCTGGATCCTCTCCCACGTGATGCGGTATCCCCTTCTCCCAGTGCTATTAATCATAAGCGCAGTGGCTACGAACTACACCTACAGCAACATTCAGGTCTTCGTCGGCAGAGCCTTCGATGTGGTCTCAGAGGCCGGTTTCCAGCTCGATGCCCTCATGATCCCTGTGATCGTAATCATTATATCTGCCTTGGGTGAGGGACTCTCTGGGCTTTTGCGCAGCTTTTCTGCGGAATTCCTGGCCCAGCGGATCGAGCGGGATTCACGAGAGGAACTCCAACTGAGCCTTTTGGGAAAGAGCCAGACGTTCCACTTGAGGCAGCGCATAGGCGACATCATGGCCCGGGCTACCAACGACGTGCGTGCGCTCAACCTCATGTTCAGTCCCGGATTGATGCTGATCATCGATTCGGTCCTGGCTCTCGTGGTTCCGGTGATCATGATCGGCCTGATTCATACCAAACTGCTCCTCATTCCTCTGATCTTTACCGTGCTCTTAACGATAACAGTCATAGACTACAACCGCCGCCTTAAGCCGGTCAGCATTGCCCAACGGGAGCAGTTCGGCACATTAAATGCCGGGCTCACCGAGGCCGTTGCCGGGATCGAGGTCGTTAAGGCCAATGTCCGCGAGCGATACGAATGGGACAAGTTCACAAACAACGCCCGTGTGTTCCGCGACTACTTCGTCCGTCAGGGCCTTATCCAGGCCCGTTATCTTCCGATGCTCATGTTCAGCCTCTGCTGGGGCGCCGGTTTTTTCCATGCCCTGATTCTCTGGCGGCAGGGCGCAATAACTCTGGGAAATGTCGTCGCTTTCATGGGGCTTTTCGGGACTTTACGGTTTACGACATTCATCTCGATATTCACTTATAACCTGGCCCAGCTGGGAATCGCTAGCGCCGACCGGATCCTAAACATGATCAAAACCGAGACCGAACTGGATGAGAACCAGGAGGGCGTGCGCCATCCAATCAGCGGGGAGGTCGTCTTTGAGAACGTAAGCTTCAGCTACAACGGAACCCAGGTGCTCAAGGACATCAGTTTCCGGGCTCTACCCGGTGAGACTGTTGCCATCGTAGGCCTCACTGGATCCGGGAAGACGACTCTAACCCGGCTGATCAATCGCATCTTTGATGCCAATTCGGGACGTGTGCTGGTCGATGGAATAGATGTACGCGAATGGAGCCTGGAGAGCCTACGCTCCCAGATCTCCACAATCGAGCAAGACATTTTCCTTTTCTCCCGCACGCTAAAGGAGAATATTGCCTTCGGTCACGCCGAAGCCTCCCAGGAATCAGTGGAGAAAGCCGCCCGCGAAGCCCAGGCCCACGAGTTCATTTCCACTTTTCCCGAAGGCTACACAACGAAAATCGGTGAACGGGGAGTCACTCTTTCAGGAGGGCAACGGCAGCGAATCGCCATTGCCCGTGCCTTCCTCACCAATCCCCGGATCCTGATCCTCGACGACTCGACAAGTGCCATCGACAGCGCGACAGAGGATCAGATCCAGAGGGCCATGCAGCGGATCTCCAAAGAACGAACGACTTTTATCATCACTCATCGCCTCAGCCAGATCCGCTGGGCAAATCGCATCCTGGTGTTACGTAAGGGGGAGCTCGTTGATCAGGGCAGTCACGAAGAGCTCATGGACCGTTCACCCGATTACAGCCGGATCTTCGCCCGCTATGAATAGAACGATGGAAAAGGAGGAATAGATGCCGTTTATTCTGGACGGCCTGGACAACGAAGACTACGACCGAAGCTATAAGGACAGCGAGCTTCTGCGTCGTATAACCGGCTACTTCCGTCCTTACCACCGCCAGATAATAATCGCCAGCCTGATGCTCACCCTAAACTCCGCCGCTGGGACTGCCGGTCCGATCCTAATCTCCAAAGCCCTGGACCTGGTCAAGAAGGATCCCTCGCTTCGTATTCTAATGCTTCTCTCTCTTGGCATACTGATGCTGGGAGTTTTTGCCTGGGGGTTCAACTACATCCGCCAATTCTTTGCCGCGCGCGTGGTAGGGAACGTCGTTCTGCGGCTCAGGGAGGATGTGTTCAATTCAGTCGTCCACAACGATCTTTCCTTTTTTGACCGGCATCCTACCGGAAAGATCGTCAGCCGGGTCACTTCGGACACACATGATTTTTCAAATGTTGTGACTCTTGTCTTGGATGTCGTCAGTCAAGTCATCCTGGTACTTCTTCTGACTGTCTGGCTTTCCACCATCAGTTTTCACTTGACTCTGCTGATCCTGGCCATGAGTCCAGTTGCCTTCATCATAGCCTTGAGCTTCAGGAAAATCGCCCGTAAAGTGACCCGCAATGCCAAACGGGTCACCGCCACGATCAACGCCGAGATCCAGGAGTCGATCAGCGGTATCGTCGTGGCCAAGAGCTTCCGCCAGGAACAGGCTATCTTTGACCGTTTTCTGGAGAACAACCGAAAGGCTTATCGTGTGGGTCTAGCCCGGGGTTTGACATTGAACAGCATCTTCCCCATTCTCAGCACCGCATCAGGACTCGCTGCGGCCCTTCTTGTGTATGCCGGCGGAGTGGTCGTTCGTTCCGAGAGCATATCCCCCGGGGACTGGTACCTTTTCATGCAGGCCGTAAGCTTCTTCTGGTGGCCTATGATTAGTATTGCCTCTTTCTATAGTCAGTTCCAGGATGGGCTTTCAGCATCGGAGCGGGTTTTCGCCTTGATAGACGCAAATCCAAAAGTCGTGCAGAGCGCTTCTGATCCTGTGCCAAAACTCCGGGGGGAGATCGAGTTCCGGAACCTCTCCTTTTCCTACACAGAACGGGAGCAGGTGTTAAAGGACTTCAGTCTGGTAATCCCATCCGGCCAGAAAGTAGCGCTCGTAGGTCACACCGGAGCCGGAAAGAGCTCGATCGCTCGTCTGATCGCGCGCTTCTACGAGTTCCAGGATGGGGAAATCAGGGTAGACGGCAAAGACATCCGCAGGTTCGACCTCGCCCATTACCGTAGGCAGATCGGGCTTGTCCCTCAGGATCCCTTTCTCTTCTCCGGTACGGTGAAGGACAACATCCATTACGGACTGCCCAAGGCTACAGACGAACAGGTTTGCCAGGCAGCAAGGCGGATCTCAGACGGGACATGGCTCGAAGCCCTCTCCAACGGGTTGGATACCGAGGTCGGGTCCCGAGGGGCAAGCCTCTCCATGGGACAGCGGCAGTTGGTGGCTCTCGCAAGGGTGTTGCTGAAAGATCCCGCCATCCTCATCCTTGACGAAGCCACGGCTAGCATAGATCCCTTCACCGAAACACAGCTCCAGGAAGGTTTGGAGCTTGTGATGCAGAACCGCACCTCCATCGTGATTGCCCACCGCCTCTCTACTGTACGCCACGCCGACAGGATCATCGTTCTGGAAAATGGACGCATTATCGAGGAAGGCAACCATCAGGAGCTGCTGGCACAGAGCGGGCACTATGCCGAGCTCTACAACACGTATTTCCGCCACCAATCATTGGAGTACGTGGAAAGCTTCGCCCGATAGGAATCCGAGGAAGAAAATTTTATCTTCTTCGATATTTACTATTTTGAACCTGGAACAGAGGCAGAGTTAGAAAAAATATGGGATGAATTTAAAGCTCTTATGAAAGATAAAGAGATCGTTCAGAGCTGGTACTATTATTGGGGAGTGTTGGGAACCGATAATCCGGTCCTGTGGGCGGCTGCAACCGCAAAAAATGTGAGAGAATTTTGGGAGGATAATGCTAAGATGTGGGAGGCATTGGGTAAAGAGGCAGGAAAATTCAAACAGAAGATGATGAAATACGTGACAAAAGAAGAGAATAAAATGGCCTGGATACAGAAAGAACTTTCGTACACACCCAGCAAAAAAGAGGAATAGCGACAAAGTTCACGTATAAATTTATTCTCATTCTTCAGGAGGGGGATTAGAGGTTTTTTCCATTTCATCAAACAATTCCTCTACCGAATCAAAACTTTTGACTTTGCCTTTGTGGATGTCTGTGTCCGCTTCTGCTTCCATTTTTTGCCAGCGTTCTGTCCAGAACCAGGCTTGATCCTTATCAATCGTCTCCTGCGGGACCAAAACAACGGAACGGTGCAGAATATTCCTCTCGAGATTAGATTTAAATGAGATTTTTTTGAGTCTCGTTCGTCTGTACTTAATGAGAAAGAAAAAGGCCAGCTCTTGACATCATAGATCTCCTGTTGACATTTAAGCCTCCTGAGTTTAGACTAGTCTTAGACTAGATTAAGGAGATCGTTATGGATACCGTAGGTGCTTATGAGGCAAAGACCCAATTATCAAAGCTGCTGGAGCGCGTAATGAAAGGAGAACGCATCACTATCACCAAACATGGAGTTCCTGTGGCTGTGCTCCAGCCTCCTGATCCAGGTACATCTAAAGACCTAAAATCCGTCATCTCAGATATTCTCAAATTCCGGGAAGATCACACACTCAAAGGCCATTCTCTCAAAGATTTGATTGAAGAAGGGCGGCGTTAGATCATGAAAAAGAGTTTTGTCGTTGATAATTCAGTTGTCATGTCCTGGTGTTTCAAAGATGAGACCAATCCGTTGGCTGATTCTATCCTTGGCTGGTTCGAAGAAGCAACAGCATATGTTCCATCGGTGTGGCCCCTCGAGGTTGTGAATGTGCTACTCGCGGCAGAGAGAAGGAATTTGATCAACGAAGCAGACAGCATCCGTTTTCTCCGTTTGTTATCTCAGCTTCCTATCTTGGTTCTGCATGAAAGTCCCGAGAGGACAATGAGAGACATTCTTGGATTGGCACGAGCCCA
Organism: uncultured Eubacteriales bacterium; assembly: GCA_964540205.1. Taxonomy (GTDB): domain Bacteria; phylum Acidobacteriota; class Aminicenantia; order Aminicenantales; family Aminicenantaceae; genus WTAW01. Next base: position 45,468 of record CAZIMJ010000361.1, read on the forward strand.
TAACCTTTCGAGCTATGATGCCTCATACTTAGATCTTGCCATGAAAAAAGGATTGTCCTTGGCGACGATGGATAAAAAATTAAGAAAGGCCGCAAAATCTGTGAACGTGGCCACTTTCCTACTTTAGCCAAAACAATCAAAACTTTTGCACCGTCGAAATAAAACAAACGGAGACATCTACTGGGTGGATGCAAAAATCATCAAAGAATTAATTTCGCAGCTTTTTTAGCGCATCAAGATTGACTTTGTCCTGTTCGACAAACTGCATGATCGCCGTTGCAGAAAAGGATTTAGAAACCGAAGCCACGGGGAAAAAGATCGATTTAAGTGTGATCGCGATCTTACGTATCGAAGATGGAAAGGTTGCACATGTGTTGGTCATTCCACTTTAAGGCTATTTGATTAAATCCCCATACTATTTATCATCATCTTCGTCGTTCTCTTCCCATTCCTCATCCTGGTCTTCGTCATCGCCGTTATCTTCATCATCATGATCATCGGTTTCGTTATCGCCGTCATCATCGTCACTGAATTCGAACTTGACAGGAATTTCGTCGATCCATTCTTGGATATCGCTGTTTTCGTCTCGCCGTCTCATTTTTGACCTCCTCCATAATCTTCTTTTAAGCCTATCTCTGTTGTGTTCAGATTGGATAAATATTACACCAAGAATAGGTAAATAAGCAACTATTTCGTCACTCATGCTTCAGGGTTTTCACCGGGTCCTACATCGCCGCTCGGCGGCATAGGATTACTCATATCTTAAGGAATTCACCGGATTTGCCCGTGCGGACTTGATCGATTGATAGCTCACCGTGAAATATGCGATCAATAATGCTGTCCCTCCCGATATCAAAAAGGCAACAATCCCGATGTGTATTCGATACGCGAAATTTTGCAGCCACTTATTCATAACAAAATAGGCAATGGGCCAGGCAATGAGGTTCGCCAATAGCACCCACCTGACGAATTCTTTGGAAAGCAGCAGAAATATTTTCGAGTCAGATGCACCCAGAACTTTGCGAATTCCTATTTCTTTAGTCCGCTGTTCTGCAGCAAATACTGTAAGGCCAAAAAGCCCCAGGCACGCGATAAAAATGGCCAGGATTGCAAATGCACCAAAAACTCGTCCCATTCGTTGTTCCGTAAAATAAGCTCGTTCGAACACCTCATCAAAAAAGGAGTAGGAGAAGGGGTAACCCGGTGAAAATTTTTTCATAACCCCCTCCACATAATCGATCATTGCAGGAATGTTGATCGATTTTATTTTTATCGAGATATTGGAAAAGTTACGGGTATTCAAATAGACATACAGCGGCTCGATCGGACTGTGAAGAGAACACAAATGAAAATCTTTGATGACCCCGACTATTTCCCCGGTCTCACCACTCCAATGAGTGAATTTCCGTCCGATGGGAGATTCCCATTCAGCGACCTTGACAGCAGTTTCATTTACGAGGAACACACCCGTTGCATCGGAAGGAAAATCCCTGGAGAAATTTCTTCCCTGAACGATCTGCATGCCATAGAGATCGATAAAATCATAGTCCGCCGTATTATAATATATGGGGATGGGCTCCTCAAGATTCAGACCGGTCCAATCTCTCGATGTGAAAGTATCGATATTGTTGGGCAGATGGTCTGAAGTCGAAACAGCGATAATATCTGAATGTTGCAGCAATTCCGTCTTTATCGATTGTACGTTTTGGCGGATAGAGCCCCCTCGAACCGGTAATGTGATAATTTGCTCCTTTGTGTAGCCCATGTCCATAGTTTTAATGAATTTCAGCTGCTCCCGGACCGCTATCGTACAGATGATAAGAAAAATCGTGATCGCAAATTGGACCAGAACAAGAACATTTCGCAGCGACGAACCTTTGGGGCTCCTGGTGAAAGTCCCGCTCAAGACAGAGATCGGCCTGAAACCGGACATCCTCATGGCCGGATAGCTGCCGGCAAACAATCCCACAAACAAAGCGATGAAGACAAACCCTAAGAAGAGTTGGGGATTATGGATAGGATTTAAACTGAGCTGTCTTTCGACCAGGCTGTTAAAAGCCGGCAATGCCATTAGGACCATCATTATCGAAAAAATCATCGCCAGTACGGCCATAGCCACAGATTCTCCTAAAAATTGCACAATCAATTGCCCCTTCTGAGCACCAACCACCTTCCGCATTCCCACTTCCTTACCTCGTCGGAGGGATCGGGCGGTCGCCAGATTCATGTAGTTAATACATGCGATGAATAGAATCAGAAAAGCGATCGATGAAAAAAGGATGATATATTTCATGTCATTATTCACCCCTATTTCCTGCATCAGATGGGAATGGAGGTGGATCTCTGTCAGCGGCTGAATGAAAAAATACTTGGGGAAAGGTCCCTTAGCCCCGGCCGCTTTAAATAGGGGAATCTCTATAAACGGGGAGATTTTATTTGCCATGACTTCCGGGTCGGAACCCTCACCCAGTAAAAAATAAGTATAAGAAAAATTACTGCGCCAACTGGTGATGTCGTTATTTGTTATTCGAAAATACGTTTCATAGGGGACAACGACATCCATCACAAAGTGGGAATTGGCTGGCATGTCACTAAAAACACCCGATACCTTAAATTCATTACGTTCACTCACAGTCAAAATTTTCCCCATCGGATCCGCATGCCCAAAATATTTTTTTGCCGTTCTTTGGGACAATACTATCGCCGCAGGTTCGTTCAGTGCCGTCTGAGGATTGCCGCTTATAAAAGGTATAGAAAATATATCGAACGTTTCAGGATCCGCCCAATAGAATTCTTCTTCAAGAAAATGGTTTTGTTCGTAAGACATGAGAGTATTGCTACGGCGTAAAATCCTGGCAACCGAATCGACTTCGAGAATTTTTTCCTTCAATGCCGGACCTAATGGTGCGGGCGTGAAAGCACGCCCTTCCCTCTTGGCTCTGTATATTCGGTCAGCATTTTCATGATACTTGTCAAAACTCAACTCATATTGAACGTACAAGGCTATCAGGATAAAGGCTGTCAAACCGACTGCAAGGCCTATGATATTGAGCAATGAATATGTGCTGTTTTTCTGCAAATTTCTCACAGTGACCAACAAATAATTTTTAAACATG
>CAZIMJ010000362.1:0-5560 GCA_964540205.1 uncultured Eubacteriales bacterium
TAGAGAATTGAATCATAAAATTGAGATAGGCCGATGCTCAAATAACGTCGGCCTTTATTGGAGATATAAAACCGATTACTCCCAGGCATTGCGTTACTATCAAGAGGCATTACAGATAGCAAAAGAACTTGAGAACAAGACCGACGAAGCAGATTTTTTAAGCAATATGGGAATAATCTATAAAAGAATTGGAAACTTGGATAAGGCAATTGACTTATTCAGTGAAGCCTTACAAATTGATTATCAATTAGGCCGAGAGAAAGAGATCTCTAAAACTTTAAATAATCTCGGTACTACTCTAAGGTCAAAAATTCAGCTTGAATTTCGCAAGAACGATTTCAATCAGGCGATAGAGTATTATAAAGAATCTTTAGAACTCGCGCGAAAGATCGGCGACAGAGAGACAGAGATCAAAGTGTTAAATAACCTTGGATCGATAAATTCAGACGCGCAGAATTATTCCAAAGCGTTGGAGTACTTTAACCAAGGGCTCGAAAAGGCAGAACAGAGTGAGGACACTGAATCTGAGGGAATGATCCTCAACAACTTGGGTATAGTGCACTATAATTTAGGAAATTACGAAAAATCTACACAGTATTTTGAAGACGCTATCCACCTGGCACAAGACATAGGCGGTGGACAAATCCTCTGGGAAGCTTACCTTGAGCTCGGCAACACATTGAGAGAACAGAACGAGCCAAAAAGGGCACTCCAAAAATACAAGAATTCTATTGAAACCATCGAAATAATCCGGTCAAACATCCAGAATGAGGAACAAAAAGCGAGTTTTCTTGGAACTGATAAGAGGATAGAAGCCTACCAAAATCTTATTGATCTCCTTGTATTACTCCACAAATCTGAGCCCAACAGAAACTATAACCTCCAAGCCTATAATTATATGGAGCAAGCCAAAGCCCGTGCCTTTTTGGACAGTCTGGAATTAGCAAAGATCGACATCTCCTCTCATGTCGATTTTAAGCTTCTTAACCAGGAAAAAGAACTAGAAAAGGATATAACCAAGGTCTACACCCAACTACTGGATGGAGGCCTCTCTTCTGAAGAAAGAGACAAACTTGAGGATTGGCTCAATAGCCTAGAAAACCAATTGGAGGCTTTCAAGCTGGAAATCCGGACTGAAAACCCCGCCTATGCACAACTCATATTCCCTAAAGCTGTCCCTATGCAAGAAGTTCAGAAAAAACTCCTTGATAACAAAACAGCCTTCTTTGCCTATACCGTAGGAAAAAGGAGCTCTTACGCATTTGTTCTGACTAAAAAGGAACTCAAAATCTTTAGAATCCCCCCGAGTGAAGAACTCCAGAATATGGTTTCGGATTACCTCAAAATTATCACTGACAAGAGCAACCAAGATTTCGATTTTGGCTATACACTTTTCTCCCAACTCGTAATGCCTGGAATAAATGCAAATATTAAAAATATCATTTTCGTCCCGGGCGATATTCTAAACTTTCTCCCCTTTGAAACACTAATTACTCAGAAAGAGATGAACCGCTGGCTAATTGAAGATTATACAGTAACATACGCACCCTCGATTTCATCTTTATACGAATTGATAGACCGCAAAAAAACAAATGGCTCAAAACAGAGGATGGAACTTCTAGCATTGGGAGATCCCTATTTTGGCTCATTAGAAACAGAAGAAAACGGAGATGACATTCTCCAAGGCTTCTTTTCAACCAATACTTTTAACCTTTACAGATTGGAGTATAGCGGAATAGAGATTGAAAAAATCGGCGCACTTTTTTCAGAAAACAAAAAGACAATTTTTCAAAGAGAAAGTGCATCTGAGGAGCAACTAAAAAATCAACAGCTCGAAGATTACAAAATTCTCCACTTTGCCACACACAGCTTAATAGATGATAAGAAGCCTGATAGATCTTCTATTATTCTTGCCTTAGATAAGGATCAAAAAGAAGATGGCCTGCTCCGGATGGATGAAATCTATAATCTAAATCTTAATTCTGATCTTGTCACGCTATCCGCATGTCAAACTGGCCTAGGGCAGCTAATCAGGGGAGAGGGAATTGAAGGCATCAACAGAGCCTTTTTCTATGCAGGAGCCTCATCTGTCCTTATGAGCCTCTGGGCAGTCAACGATCAGGCCACCTATCAGCTGATGGAAAGGTTCTACACCCACCTCCGTTCCTCTGACTCTATTATGAAAGCACTGCGTAAAGCTAAGCTGGAAATGATCAACTCAGGCACATTATCTCACCCTTATTATTGGGCGGGATTTATAATCTCAGGAAAAGCCAATCAAACAATCTTCCCCAATTCAACGCACAAGCTATTGATTATTGGTTTCGTTTGCTTTCTCATAATAGGGATTGTCATTGTTGGTATAAGACGCAATAAAAAATCTGCCTAAAGCCGATGATGTTTTCTTAATTCAATCCTAAAAATATTAAATTTTTTTTCAGATTCTGAGAAAAAATCAGTCTAAAAACCCTCTATATAAAATAGTGGCTCATTGTTCGGCTATAAACCAAATGATATAATCCGCCCAACAAGATATGGAAAAAGATAGATTGCATGAATTTGAAAGGCTAGTAGAAAAATATTCGAGGTTTATCGAATCACAAATTTTGCAATTCAACCCACAGAAAAACGGCATTGATCCGGACGATATATTCCAAGAAGTTAAAATAAAATTATGGAATGTTTTGATTGATGAGAAAAAAATCTACAGCTATTCGTCTTATATAAAGAAGATTGTGAATTCTTGTGTTATCGATCAGATAAGGAAGTCAAAAAGAGAAGATGGAGTGATATCGAACGAAAAAAGAAAAAAAATCTCTGATAGGCGCAGCTATTACAAGAAACACAATTCTTCTGAGAGCGAGCTAAAAAATATGGTGGGTGAAGCGGTAGAATCTCTCATGGAATCCCGCCGAAGAGTCGTAAGGTTGTTTTTATTGAATATGACCCTTGAGGAAATTGCCATCTTTCTCAATTGGAGTGAGGCTAAAACTAGAAACCTGCTCTACCGGGGTTTAAATGATCTAAAAAGGAGGCTCAAAGAAAAAGGAATTGAATATGAAGATAAGCCATAGAGATTTAAAGGAGCTCTACAGGGATTATCTGGAAGATAAGCCCCCTGTCTCCAGAGCTAAATGCCCCTCGCCCCAAGACATCACTGCTTGCCTCAGAGGTGAACGCTCAAAAAATAGAAGGAATCAGATCCTCGACCATATATTCCAGTGTGCTTATTGCCATGAAGAATTCGAATTTGCTCTGGAAATAATAAGAGAAGAAGAAAAGTTCATTCATGATTTGAGCACAATTATCAAAGAAAACAACCACGGGAAAAAGAATAAATTCTTTCAGCTTCACCCATTTCGTCCAGCTTGGATATGTGGCTTCATATTCATCATAGGAGTTGTCTTAATCTCACTCTTTGTACATAACATCTCTGAGGAACGTAAGTACCGCGGTGCTGAATCTCACTCTGTCACGCTGATCACTCCAAACAAAAAAAAGATTCTAAAAACTCAACTTGAGTTCGAATGGAAACATGTCCAAAATTCAGACTATTTTATCCTCGAAATTTTCGATGAATCCTTATACCCTATTTGGAAAAGCGACAAGATCACTATAAATCACACCTTGCTTTCCGAGGAAATCACAAACAAACTCCTCAAACAAAAAACATACTACTGGATGGTGACAGCTTTTCTCTCAGATGGAAAAACAATAGAATCTCGATTGCAAGACTTTGTGATCTCTGACTAAAATCCCCACTAAAACCTCAATTACGATTGCCAAAATTTACTTTTGAAGCATATTCCCCGTTCAAAACAAAAGCAGCCCAGTAAAATGGATGAGAATACTTGGATTTGATCATCTCTAATTTGGCCAATCGGAGAGATTGAGTTTTATTCCTACCTTGCGATAGAAAGCCATAAAAATGGTTCATGAAAATAGACGTGGATTTGTCATCAATTTTCCATAGTGTGGAAACAACAGATTTTGCACCTGAATAAAAAAATATTCTAGGAAGTCCCAGAACACCCTCGCCTTTTTCCAATCTCCCTCTTCCCGTCTGACAGGCAGAAAGGATCACAAGATCAGACGTCATCCTTAAGTTGTAGATTTCACTCACTTGAAGAAAACCATCTTCATCTAAAGAATCCTCCTTCGAAAGAACAAGTGCCGACCGAAACGGAAATCTTTCATCGAGAATTGCATGACAGGCAAAATGAATGATCTGGTAATTATCAAGCGTGAGGTTCTTGATGGTTTTCTCACTCGCTCTATGATTTAGATAAATATCTCGTTTTGTTTTGTGAAAAAATTCTGAAATTCCTCTGACTTCATGCTCACTGTAGGGAAGAGAAGCTAAATCAAATCCCTCATTCTGATAAACCTCTTTAAGAATCTCCGAGGGAATCATTTTTTTTCTATTGGTTTTGCCATTCCAAGTATAAGCAGGATTTCCTAAAGCTAATAGATCTTTTGAGTAATCCTTCTTTGTCCCGTTAGTTAAGAACAGAAGAGAAGAGGAGGATGGGGCATAGGAGATTTTATATTTTGAGACTAGAGAGCAATCTGAAGCTTTCTTCTTTTGCAGGTCTAAAATGAGGGTTTCGAATGGCAAATAATAAAGTACCCCATCAGGAATAATAATCAAGTTCTCAACGGAATCTGGTATATTCCAGGATTCACGACAAAGTAATTCTTTCCCTAGACGTTTTGAGGCCTTGATGCCTTGAAATTCTCCATCAGGGCGTGTGGAAAGAACTTTCAAATAGGCTTTCAATGACCTCCAAATCTCCTCTCTACCAGGGAGAAGATGCAGCCAAATCTCTCTTTTTGTAACGAAGAACACGTAGGACTCTTTTTCGCCTAGAAAATATTCGATTAATGCTGTCTTATTATCGATTATTTGATCTTGGACGTGTTCAAGACGACAAGGAACAGGAGCAACTATATCCGCTACTTCTGGGACCTCAATCCGAATTTTCTGCAGGAGAAGCGAGTAATCATCTTCTGCTCTTTTGAGTTTTTGTAATAAATTCATCCGTTGATTTCCAGATAATTCTTGACCAGTAAGTTCCCGGATAGCGAGAGAAATTTGGTTAGATATTGCTCTTTCCTGTTCCTTTAAATGTGGAGTGAGTCTTTCCCGGATATTAACCTTAGATTCTCCCAAACTCTCGAGGAATGCCCGCGCTTTTGCACCCTCAACAACATGAAATATTTCCCTAAGATCTTTAGAATTCTCACTCTTCTGGGATCTAAACAAAAGCCTAATCTGCGATTCATAGACTTTTTGTTTATTCCTCGCAAAACTTGATTTGTAGGTATCCACAGTAATTTGACTTCTAATTCGATCGATAACACTTACAGCCATCTTGTAATAAAACACGGCATCTGAATATTCCTCTTTCAGTTCATAACAGCGCCCTAACCCAAAGTAAGCTTCCCAAAGGATTTCTCCCCTACTTAACTTTTTTCCTAAATCAATAGCTCTCATAAAGAATTTCTTCGCTGCATCAATCTCAGCAAGATGGAATTTCGCATTTCCAATATTGTTCAA
>CAZIMJ010000363.1:0-3870 GCA_964540205.1 uncultured Eubacteriales bacterium
TCTCCCTCCATAAGAAACCATAAACCTATTCTCTCTTCTGCCACAATGCCAATCCCTAATGGGGGGTCAAAAATGGTGAGCAGTTTATTGGTGGGTCACTTTTTGTGAGTATGGGTGGGTCAATTCAGATTAGCGTTAAGGCATATAGTTACACATATGGAGAGAGCCATGAAAAGAACGAACATCATGCTCAGTGACGAACAGCACAAAAAGTTGAAGCGATATGCCAAAAAAGAAGGCCGGACACTCGGGGGATTGGTGAGAGAAGCGCTCGATGTCGTCTATAAGAAAAAGGATAAGCTTGAACAACGAAGACAGGTTGCCATCAGTGCATACAATGAGGGCTTCATCAGTCTGGGTAAACTTACAGAGGTGTTGGGACTTGATCCAGTCAGTGCCAGAAATTATTTAAATGAGCATGGAATCCACATCCAGTCACAAGATCAGAAAGATTTAGCACAAGACTCAGAGAATGCCTGAGATTATCTTCGACTGCTGTTGTATCTCCAATTTCGCGCTCTCCGATTCTCTTTTTGTTTTGGAGAACCTTTATAGCAAATCTGCGTACATCACATATTTTGTGTCTGCCGAGGTTTTGAGAGGGATTCAACAGGGATATAAAGATCTGGTAAAAGTTCAAGAGGCTTTGAGGAAGGGATGGCTCAAGGAAGCTGTTCTGAGCTCCAAAAAAGAGAAATCCCTATATGAAACACTTTCTGTCTCTCTCGGTCTCGGTGAGGCATCCAGCATTGCCGTGGCGAAATCTAGAGGATTTATCTTGGCATGTGATGATAGGGCGGCGAGGAGAGAAGCCGGATTATTGGATGTGAAGCTTACCGGGATACTCGGCATCCTCACAAAAGCTTTAAGGCATAAAACGATCAATCTGAATGAAGGAAACATCATCCTGGCCAAAATGATAGAGATCGGATTTTATTCGCCTGTAAAATCTCTGAAGAAATTCTAAGATTAAAATGCTGGTTTGAATGTAATTTATGACTTAATACTCGGAAATAAATCTGGGTAGTTTTCTTTCAGCCACTCCTCTACCTGTTTTTTAAAATCTATGACTACTTCCAACAGGTCGCTCAATTCTATTTCAGATATCGTGCCTGCTGCATCATATTCACTCACGTTTCTTTTTCTTCGACAATTATCTAAATAATCTCTAACGGTAGTAAATTCATTCCCCAATACCAGAGGCAAAGCTTGTATTACCCGATAATGCTTGCTTTCTCCCCTGCCAGTTCGATAACCGGCAGCGTATAAAACCAAAGTCGCGAGCTGTAAGCCGGCATTGTATGCGATATTGTATCTCCAATCCGTTGAGATCTCCTGTCGAGATGCATCTATGAGGTCTCTTTCCACCAACTCTAATAGGTTTGTTACTTCATTTACGCTAGTGCTATATTCACGAAGCCAACCATTAGCTATCCAGATCTCAAGACTCATCTTGCTGCCTTATGATTTCGATCCTTTGGCCCTCTAATACTCGAGTCAAGAAATGATCCTTTTGTGCTAGCCTCTCTTTGAATTCATCTAACGTGAATCGTGAAAAGTTGATAGATCGGCCCAATTTATTCTGGATATCAACCAATAATTCAGACAGCTTCAATCCTGCTATTTCTGTTACTAAAAAGAGATCGACGTCGCTTTTATTCCCATAATCACCTGTGGCAAAGGAGCCAAAAATGAATGCGTGATCGATTTCGTGTTTGATCGGTTCGAGTGCATGTTTGATGAAATCAGCGATCCCTACAGTTTTAACAATCAAATTTTTGATCTCGAGATAGATTGGACAATGCGGATCAAGTTGATAGCGATGCTGATTACCTGACACTTCCTTTTTCAGAATCCCACCAGCTAAAAGATTCTTCAGCTCTTTTTCAACTCCCCTGGGAGAGAATGCCGTTTTTCGGCTCAACTCATTGATATTATAGTTACTATCTGGATTTAGAGATAAAATCCTGAGTATCTCGATACGAATTTTTGAGGATATTAATGCTCGTATATCAGTCATTTGTGTTTATTATATACTCACAGTATATAATCATATACTTATAGTATATATGTGAACCCGGCTTTGTCAAGCTTTATTTTATGGGCACTCCAGTTTTTTTTGGTTCATTCATCTGACCACTTTTTTAAATAATAGGGTAGTGCAGTTTCTTCGTAGTATTTCCTAAATGGTCCGGTGAGTGCATCCTTCCAGAACTTCTTTTTGTCCTCCTCTAGTTCAGGTATCCAAAACCCATCTGGCATCGGTTCGGTATGGCCATCGACTTTTCCAAGAACAACATCTGCAAAAAGAATGCCTTCTCCATCTTTGTATGAAAGCCGTTCGATTATATTTCCAATACCATCGACGATTTGAGTTTCGCCTCCATAGGTTCGTGCATGATTTTTGGATGGATCTTCCTCAGATTTATATCGGACTTCGCCTACGTGATTGGTGTGAACGACAGGAACGCCAACTAAACGGGCAAATCGAGACGGTGTAGATTTTAACAGGGAAGGTTCATCATCTTTTGGCCAATCTTCTGGATTAACGGGAACGGGCCAGCAGGAACCTCCAATCACGATATCCACGCGATCCAACAATCTTTTTGCCGTTCCGGTCCGTACAAATTCCCAACAGAGAGCAACACCTATATTTCCAATCGGTGTTTCGAACACGCCATCATCGGTTCCGCCGGTATAATAACAATTCTCAAGACCTGTAGGATAATCTTTGTTGTGGACAAAATGTTTTCCATCGGGAAATGCCAGAACAAAGCTGTTATAGGCATCCTTTCCATCTAACGCAATGAATGAGCCACCAACAATACCATTGTATTCCTGCGCTAGCTTTTTTAGCATTTGCATGGGCTTGCCGTTCAGAGGACAGACTCCCTCTAAAACTTTGGGATTGTAGGAAAATCCATAGCCAGGTGTCGTGAAAAATTCTGGCAAAACGACCAACTCGGCATTTTGTTCGAATGCTTCGCGGATAAGTTTTTCGGCCTTAGCAAGGTTTGCATCAAGCTCACCCAATTGGCTATTCATCTGAACGGCCGCAACGCGGATTGATTTTTCTTTTGAACAGACTACCATCAAACTCATGATCCCGAAGATTAAAATTATACTTCTAATCTTCATTATTCCTCCTCCAAAATAGAAATCAGTAAGTTTAAATCTGGTTCGATTTCAGTTTCTATTAAAAGCTGCCTTCAAATCCTTACTAAAGAAAAGCCACGATCTTCCAATTCCCATCGGGTTGTTTCTTAAAAATTATAAATGCGCCAATTTTGATGGTGCCCATCGACTGGTCTTCTTTGACTCTTGAGTGGTCAAGTTTAACAAGCATGTATGCCAAGTCTCCTGATTGCGATATATCGACTTTCTCAACCAGAATATTGGCATTCCAACCCGCTTCAAAAAAACCTTCAAAAAATTTTGTTATTCCCTCTTTATCTCTGAAGAATTCATCATTTGTCCGTACCATCATAGCCTCATCAGCAAAAACTGACATTGTACGTTCGACATCCATAGCTTTGCAAGCTTCCATGAATTCAGATTTAACTGCAATAACCGCCTCACGTTCTGCCTCAATATTGACCGTAGCTTCCTCAGTTGCCTTTTCCCCCTGCTGGCAGCTAAAAGCAAAACAAAGCAGAAAAACCAAAGGAATGACAAAAAGTAATTTCTTCATTTACCCCTCCTGGCAAATTAATGCACAAATTAAACTCGATTTGACTCCCTCTGTCAAGTAATTTACAGGGCAATGCCATCACTTAATAATGATACCGAAGCTGGGCAATGAATAGCGTATCTTCCTTAACTTTATAGACAATCCCTTGGCGCTAATTAAGACTGACCCATTTATGCTCG
>CAZIMJ010000364.1:0-5763 GCA_964540205.1 uncultured Eubacteriales bacterium
CTGCAATCATGTAGTGTTTGGGTGAGAACTCATCGATCCAGACTCGAATTGTGGGAAGTGGCGCTTTGATGGATTCATGAACAGCCTCAGTTATGGCTTTAAGAAGCGCCTCTTTTTGTTCGTTTGTTCTTCCTTCTAATAGATGTACCTCGACTAACGGCATTTTATTCTCCTTATCTAACCTGAATTATTCATAAAAGATGTCGATACTTATCATAACTGACGCAATATCAGAATGTTACATTGTTTTTTCGGAATACTCTTTTGGGCACTACATTTCCTATGCGATTTTCATTTATAATCGACATTTTTTACCCTTCGGGCGCCGTCCCGACCTAACCAACCAAACTTCATGGGCCACTTCCTCGCCGCCACCTTAATGTTGAGGTGGGGCGGGTCGGCTCGTGAATTATCCAGGCTAATTTATGTCCCGTTCATTTTACAAGATAACAGCGATATTTTCAGGAGAAAAAAGGGGACAGGCTCACTGCTGTCCGGTTGTTGAATTTTAAAATCCTATTAACTTCAATCTTAATAGAATCATTCTGTGAATGCGGATTTTTAAAAATCCCGTTTGGTCCAGTCGTGGAATGAACCCTACGTCACGAAGGTGAATCAGTAAAATGTTGGAACCGTTTCCCAAACGGTCCCAACATCAAAAATATTGGGCCATCATCATTTTATTGGAACTGTTCCCACTTAATTCATTTCAATTGATATTTTTACTGGATACTGTCCGTCTTTACATTGAGTGTGTTATATGGCTTTTGGTGTATGGATTTGTTAATATTGAAAACGCAACCATTAGGGAATTCGTAGAATTATATACAATAACAAGAAAAAGATCCTATGAGAATCACGAACATCACCATTAAAAGACCGGTCGCCACCTTTATGTTTTTTCTCGCCATCGTCCTCCTCGGTTTTGTTTCTTTAAGGGAACTGAGTGTGGACCTACTGCCGGATATCAGCTACCCCCGGCTTTCTGTCGTGACAAAATTTTCCGGAGTCGCTCCTGAGGAAATTGAGACTTTGATCACAGATGACTTGGAATCGGCTGTCAGCCGCATTCCCGGCCTGAGGCGCGTGGAGTCCATCTCCAAAGAGGGTGTATCCTACATGACCCTTGAATTTTCGTGGGGGACGGACATGGATTTTGCAATGCTCCACACGAGGGAAAAACTGGATAGCGTCGAGCTTCCCGATGATGCTGAGGAGCCCACGATCATTCCTCTCGACCCTCAGAGCAAAGCAATTATGGTCCTTTCCGTCTCCGGCGACAGGTATCTTCTGGAGATCAAGGAGTTTTCCGAAGAATTGATCAAACCTCGCCTCGAGCAGATCGAAGGGATCGGCTCGGCGGAGATTGCGGGAGGTGTAGAACGGGAAATTCAGGTCGAAGTCGATCCGGATAAACTCTCACTGTATGACTTATCCATCGATGAGATCTCCCAACGCATCGATAATTTCAACCGCAACCTCCAAGGGGGGACGATCCGGAAGGGCCGGTTCAAATATTCACTCCGGGTTGTTGGAGAGTTTGAAGAGATCGAGGAGATCGGTGAGATCGGGCTCAAAACCACGGGTGAGAGAGGCGTTATACGGCTCAAGGATGTGGCTGAGATTATAGACTCCATCAAAGAGCGTGAGGGGATCACGCGGCTGAACGGAAAAGAAAGCATCGGAATACTCGTGCGCAAGGAATCCGGTGCCAATACGGTGAAGGTCACACAATCCGCTCGTGAAGTGTTGGAGGAGATACAGCAGGAAAATCCGGGGATTGAGATCTTAGTGGTCTCAGAGCAGGCCAAATACATCGAGAATGCCATATCCTCAGTCCTCAACTCGATCATCTTTGGTGGAATCCTGGCATTTCTGGTGCTGTTTGTTTTCCTTCAGGATATCAAGACCCCTGTGATCATCGCTGTCGGTATTCCCATCTCCATCATTGCTACTTTTAATCTGATGTACTTCAGAGATATCTCCCTGAACATCATGTCTCTGGGAGGATTGGCTCTGGGCGTTGGTATGCTTGTAGATAACTCTATCGTTGTGTCAGAAAGTATTTTCCGGCACAAGAGCCTCGGTAAAAATCTGATGGAGGCTACGGTCACCGGAACAAAAGAGGTCGGAATGGCCGTGACCGCTTCGACCTTGACGACGATATCCGTCTTCCTGCCCGTGATCTATGTGCATGGGGTGGCCGGACAGCTCTTTAAAGACCAGGCCTTAACCGTGACCTTCGCACTCCTGTCATCACTCGTGGTGTCTCTAACTCTGCTTCCCATGTTGGCCTCAAGGAAATTTGAATTAAGCGCACCCAGTGGAGCTCCCAAAAAAAAGGAAAAGCGATCAGAGGACACACAGAAGTTGTCTAAAAAGTTAGCGGGCAAGATTCTTCTCTTTCCTTTTAGGGGGTTACGGTGGATTTTGTATAACATCCCCAAAGGGATATTTGTGATCCTGAATTTTATCTTCACATTTGTGTCACAACTTTTTCTGATCGTTTTCCACTACATCAGCCTTCCCATAAAACCCATCATTCATGTTGTGTTCAAAACCTACAACGTATTCTACAAGAAATTTGAAGACCGGTATCATCGCACACTGATCTGGTGCTTGGGAAATAAGGGAAAAGTCTTGTTAGGGGCTCTATGTTTCCTAGCCATAACTCTGGTCGTTGCCTCTCAGATGCCGCGTGAGCTCATGCCCAAACCAGAGACGAACTCATTCGAGGTGAACATGAAAACTCCCGTCGATTATTCCCTCGAACAAACAGGGGATGTTGTTGCCACGCTCGAGACCTGGTTGAAGGATCAGGAATCTGTCAAAGCATCCTTTTCACAGATCGGTGTTGTGAGTGGGATGGAGGCGCTAAATCCCGAAGTATCCATAAATTCGGTAAACCTATATGTCGAAGCGATACACCCCTCTGGAGTCGATGAGTTGATGGAATCCATGCGAGAAAAACTCCAGAAATTTCCGGGATTGACCTATTCGATCGTCAAAGAGCAGTCCACCATGGCTGAGTTCATGGCTTTTGCCACAGCTGAGGTGGGTCTCAAGATCAAGGGAGAAGACCTCAATAGGCTCACGATCCTTGGCGAACAGCTTGTCGAAAAACTCAACCAGATAGAGGGCGTCACAGACATCGCCACCAACATCGGGGAGGGGAAGCCTGAATTTCTCATAACGATCAAAAAGGAAGCTTTAGAGAAGTACAACATCTCACCCGGAACCATAGGTAATTTTCTCGTGAATGCCGTTCGAGGGCAGCGAGCCACACAGTTCAAGGAGCTGGAGAAAAAATATGACGTGCGCGTCCGATTAGAGGAACAGACCCGTGAGAACATCGAATCCCTCCTGGACGAACAGATCTCCTATCAAGGGACTCTCATCCCTTTGAGAGAATTGGTCTCCTATGAGATCGCAAGAGGGCCAAAAGAGATCCGGCGAGAAAACCAGCAGAGGGAAGTTCTGGTCACAGCCAATCTTCGAGGAAAAAAGATCAGTCAGGTGGCCCCTACCATCCGGGAGAAGATCGGTGAGCTGTCTCTTCCCCAGGGGTATCGTGTGGTGTTCAGCGGAGAGCAGGAGGAGATGGCCAAGTCGTTCCAAAGCCTGGTCTTTGCGTTCACTCTGGCCGTGCTTCTTGTCTACATGATCATGGCTGCCCAGTTTGAATCGCTCAAACATCCCTTTTTGATCCTGTTCACTCTGCCCATGGGCTTGACAGGAGCCATATGGGCTTTGAGGATCACAGGGCAATCGCTGAATGTGATCTCGATCATCGGGATGGTCGTCCTGGCCGGTATCGTGGTCAATGATGCCATCGTCAAGATCGATTACACCAACCAGCTCAGGCGACGAGGCCTATCTGTGAGGGAATCGATTTTGGAAGCCAGCCGAGTCAGGCTGCGGCCGATCCTTCTGACCACTGTGACAACAACCTTCGGACTTTTTCCCATGTCTCTCGGATTTGGGAGGGGAGCGGAGCTGCAGCAGCCCATGGCCATCGCAGTCATAGGTGGTTTGCTGATGGCGACATTCTTGACCTTGATATTGATCCCACTTGTTTATGAACTGGCCGAAAGCAAAAAAAGCGAGCGTGATAATTCTCAACTCGAAGCAAGCTCGGATGAATAATTCGTTTTAGGTCATAAGTATGAAAATATTTATTGAGCGCCCGATCGCCACTGCCATGGCTTTTCTGGCTCTGACCGTGCTGGGCGTGTACTCTTCCCTGAATATCCCCATAGAGATGCCTGTCACTAAAGAACAGTTCCCCGAGGTGAATATCAACACGCAATGGCCCGGGATGCCCCCGGAGATCATACAGACACAGTTAACATCTCCACTCGAGGAAAAGGTTTCCACTGTCAAAGGAGTGAGAAAGATCGAGTCATCCTCGCAGATCGGGAACTCCCGGATCACTCTTGAGTTCGACCCGAAGATCAACATGGAGTTTGCACAGCTCGCTCTTCGAGAGAAGATCGCAGAGCTTAAGGACGAATTGCCCTATGGAATACGTCCTTATATCACTCCTTATATTCCTGAAGATTTCAGCGAGGAGCCTTTTCTGAGATACACCATATCCGGCGACTACTCCCTCCAGAAATTACGGGAAATGATCAAGGATCGGCTTGAAAACACTATCGGGGCAGTCAAAGGTGTTGCAGGCGTGGATATCTGGGGTGGCTCAGACCCAGAGATCAAGATCATGCTCATCGAGGATAAAATCAAATCCTTGAACATCCAGCCTTTTATAGTTTCCAGCCAGATCCAAGAGAGGACAAAGATCTATCCGGCTGGAACGGCCATGAAGGGAGAACAAGAGCTCCTGTTCAAGGTTTCGAATCCCATAAAAAGCTTGAGGGAGATGGGAGAGATCGTTATCACAAAGTCCGGAGATAATCCCATAAGACTTAAGGAGATCGCCGTTCTGGTCCCGGCATACGGCGACATCCAACACATCCACCGGATCAATGGACAGCCCACGATCAGCATGACTATTCACAAAGAGAAGGGATTGAGCACACTCAGAGTGAGCCGAGACGTGAAGCTTCGGCTGGAGGAGGTCAAAAAAGAATTGCCGCCGGATTTGATCTTCAGGGCTGTGGACGACGAAAGCGATGAGATCCAAAAGCATCTCAAGGAACTCTACATACTCGTGGGAATTATTGTCACAGTGATCTTTATCCTCATCTACTTGGTGCTGCGGAGTATCAAACCATCGCTTCTGGTTCTCTCATCTATCGGTTTTTCCGTACTGCTGACATTCAACTTGGTTTACTTCACTAAAACGTCGCTGAACATGCTGACACTCGGAGGCCTAGCCTTAGGATTCGGTCTTTTTGTGGATAATTCGATCGTGGTTTTTGAAAACATATTGCGTATCAGAGAGGAAGGAACATCACCCATCCAAGCGGCGATCCAGGGTTCCAAAGAAGTCTTCCTTCCCGTTTTTGCATCAACACTGACAACGATGAGTGTTTTTTTCTCCATCGCTTATTTCCAGGGTCGGCTGAAACTGGTCTACCTGCCTATGGCCCTCGTGATCAGCTCTGCACTAGCCGCATCTCTGCTGGTCTCTTTTTCTGTGATCCCGGCCTTATCGCCCAAGCTCCTCAAGAGTCCCAAAAAGAGAAGGAAGGAACGGTATCGCGACCTCTACGCCAAGGCATTAAAATTCCTGATCAAACACCCTGTGGAGATTTTACTGATCGTAGCCGCCATTTTTTTCGGGTCATACAAATGGTTCCG
>CAZIMJ010000365.1:0-3459 GCA_964540205.1 uncultured Eubacteriales bacterium
GCAACAGCCGGAAGCCCCACTCCCACCGCCAACAGGGACAATGATCACATCGAGATCGGGCAGGTCCTCAAATATCTCAAAAACATACGTACCCACACCAGCGATCAAATGGGGCTCATTGGCTGGATGAATGAAGCGTGCTCCCTTTTCCCCTGCGATTTTTTCAGCATATTCTCTGGATTCATCAAATATCTCACCAAAAAAAATGATATTCGCGCCAAGACTTTTGACGGCTTTGACTTTGCCCGGATTGGACTTTTGCGGCATCACGATGGTCACAGGAACCCGAAAGAGTTTGGATGCATAGGCTATGGATTGGGCATGATTCCCTGTGGATGCTGTCACCACTCCGCGCTCTTTCTCTTCTTTGTCCAGATGAGATAGGAGGTTGATCCCACCTCGCACCTTGAATGCCCCTGTGGGAAGATAGTTCTCGTGCTTGATAAAGATCTTTGCGTCCAGGAGTTGATTCAACTGTGGGTAAGAATAGAGCGGGGTTCTGGGCAAAAAGCCAGATAATAGGCTTCTAGCCTTGAGGACTTCGTTGAACTGGGGCCATTTCATGTTGAAATCCATTTGTCTCTGCACTCTCGTATCATCTTGCGATGTACTATTTATTGCCTAATTTTCAAAAGTTTCTGATATCTGATAATCTATTCTGATTAATGCTTAATCTTAAGATGCTGCTTTTATTCTAAAAACGATGTTAATTTGTGCTTATTCGGAAAAAGAGCAGCCGTCCCCCCAGTATGGATGAATATCACTTTGTCCTCTTTTTTGATAGTGCCGTTTTTGACGAGATCAAACAGAGCTGTCATGGCTTTTCCTGTGTACACTGGGTCCAGGAAAATCCCTTCTTTGACAGAAACTTGGCGGATCGAATCTGAGACATCTTTGGTGAGGATCCCATACCCTTCTCCTAAATACTCATCCAAAACATGGATGTCCCCTTCTTTGTTCAGATCCATGTCCAAATCCAAGGCTTTCACCGTATCCTGAGCGATCGTGAAGACATCCCGGCTGAATGTTTCCTTATCCTCCGAAACACTGATGCCTAGAATTCTGGTGTTTGGTGTGAGGGCCTTTGCCCCAACAGCCAGTCCTGCTTGTGTCCCTCCCGATCCCGTAGCGTGTACGACATAGTCCGGCTGGAATCCCATGGATTCCGTCTGTTCCAACATCTCTGCATAGGCTAAGGCATAACTGATCGCTCCTAAAGGCTTATCCATAGAGCCTCCGACCATTGATCCTCCGATTGGAGCAACATAGGGTGTGTGTCCCCGCTCTTTGACCTCAAAAATAACCTCTTCCAGGACCTCGGCAACGTCCTCCTGTCTGACGACCTTCCCCGCTTCCGCCTCTCTGATCTTAATGTCAGCTTTGAGGATGTAATCGAGCAACAGGTTTCCATCATATTCCTCGGGGAGATCATAGGTCTTGAACAGCACTAATACAGGAGTAAGACCGAATCTCCTGGCGGCCGCAGCAGTCTGAAGACACCAGTTCGACTGCAAACTTGCCCATGTAATGATGACATCCGACCCTTTTTCCAGAACATCTCTAATGATGAATTCAAGTTTACGCGACTTATTTCCGCCAAAGCCCAGGCCTGTCAGGTCATCCCGTTTCATGTAGATATCCAGCCCCCCCAGCTCCTCGGACAAGTTTTGCAGCTTTTGAATAGGAGTCGGCAAATGGATCAGATCGACTTTTTCAAAAGATTTAATTTTTTTCAGGAAATCAGAAATGGAATAAGTCATTTTGGTCACCTCCGCAAGCAAAGATTTTATACTAAATCCTGCCTCAAAAGCAATGCGATCAAATTTGTGTGAATATCAGTAGGCTTTCCAGGCTTTTTTCAGCTGCGTTATCTTTCCTGCGGTAAAGTTGCGGAGACCGTCTCCATAATAGTAAAAAATGGGGATTGTGATCAGGATGAATATGGTCGAGCTGATAAGCCCGCCCACGGCAGAGAGAGCCAGGGAGGCCCAGATTTGGCGTCGGCCAGCCTCGACCTGGATCAAGACCAAGGGAAGCATCCCTAAAACTGTCGTCCCTGTTGTCATAAAGATCGGCCGGATCCTTTCTCTCGCTCCTTGGATCACCGCATCCAGAAGAGGCAACTCCTGCCGGCGCTTTAAGTTGATGTGATCCACGAGCAAAATTGAGTTGTTGACGACAATCCCTCCCAATAAGATCACGCCAATATACGCAGAGGAATCAAATGCAAAATCCGCAACCACAAAAGCCACAAAAACGCCAATCAAAGCCAGGGGAACAGCAAAAAGGATGAAGAATGGCTGGATGATGGATTCATACAGCGAAGCAAGAATCATAAAAATGACAACGAGCGAAAAGAGAATGGCAAATTTGATCTGTCCTTCTTCCTCTTCTGTGAGAAACCAGGTATCTTCCATGGTGGCCGAAAATCCAGGCGGCAGATCGAGCCTGGCAAACACAACCTCCCTATAATTTTCTGCAGCCTTTGTGGGGCCCCGGAATTCCCACATAACCGTCTGCTGGAACTGTTGATTCTCCCGGTCGATAGAGCCTGCAATGGGCTTCTCCTCCAGGTTGGAGACTTCTCCCAAACGGAGGTATTCACCTTTTCGGGTAAGGATGAGCACATCCTGTATCTCCTTGATGTCCATCTCTTCGGCATCGGGAAACTTGATAGAGAATTCCAGCTCCTGCCCTCCTATGTTAATTTTGATCGGACGTGTGACGCGGCCGCTGAGCATAGCAGCGATCTGATAGTAGAGATAGAGCGGGTCGATGTCGTATTTGCGCAGAGCTTCCTTATCCAGCTTGGCCACATACTCAAAAGATTCTCCCCTGAACCACCATCCCCGTGAGGAGATGATCTTCACATCCTTGATGCGGGGGTTGCGCTTGAGCGTCCTTTCAAGATTGGAGGTGATGTCCCGCAATTTTTTCAGGTTGTACCCAAAAAACTTTATGCGTGAATCATACATGGGGCCGCCTCCGAAACCGGAGTAGTACCCCTGGGGGTCAAAACCTGAGATAGAGACATTGATCCCCGCAAAGTTTGTGGCCAGCTGGATCAATTCCTCTTTCAAAAGATAGGGTCTGTAAGACATCTCGATCTTCGATGAGAAACTCACCTCCATAAAACCACGCTCGGACATCACACTCGTGTTGAGCTCCTTTTCATAATCTTTCTCGATGACTTTCTCCTCGAACTTTCTCATCACGATATCGGTTCTCTCGATGTCTGTTCCGGCCGGCATGCCCACATACACGCGCAGCTTCTCCTTGGAGTACCAGGCAAAAAACTCGCCGAGCGTAACCTCAGACCGGAACCATTTGTATGACCCGAAAAAAATGGCGGCTACGATCAGTAAAATCTCCACAGGGTGTTTGATCAGGAATTTTAATGCCTTGGCGTAGAGGTCGCGATACCGTTCCTTCCTTCTCTTTTTGGGACTCTTGAGGAGC
>CAZIMJ010000366.1:0-21683 GCA_964540205.1 uncultured Eubacteriales bacterium
TTCTCAACAAAAATCGACGAGTGGGCCCGTGTTAAAGACCCCTGGTACAGGAAGTGGGAGTCCACCAGCGCCGATGTGGCATGGGAGCCAAAAAGTCTAGGAGATGATCCCCAACTCGTTTGGGATTTGCAGATGTCTTCATTTTTGGCAGAAGAAAGGCTCCGGTTCGAAAAAACGATCGGGGGAATGTTTGCCACATGCGGGATGTTGGGTATCCTTCCCGGGCGCAAATCTGTGTTGTTTATAAGCGGAGGTATCCCAGACCTCTCGCCACAGCACATAATGCCCAGATTTGTGGAAGCTGATTTTCATCCAGGAACCGATGGTTTTAAACCCGATGCGGATACGGCCAATGCCATGCGCCAATCTTCTCTCGATACAGGGAACATGGCGGGCATACGCCTGTTCGATCCCTTCCAGCTTGAGGAGAAAAAGGAGTTTACTACAAGTGAAGAAGTCATGAGAGAACTAATCCGTTACGCCAATGCACACAATGTTTCGATCTATTCCCTGGATGCAGGTGTGTTCTCAAAATATCTGTTCCCGGGAACGGCTTCTGCGGCGAGCGTTGACGAAAGAGATGTGCAAATAAGGCGTTTCATAAGCAAGGAGAGGATCAAAAGGGTGCAAAACCTGAGCTGGCTTTCCGAGGATACAGGAGCCGATGCCCTGAGAGGAGCGGGCAAATATGACAAGTTTCGTCAGGTGATGAGATCTGATCTCACTCATTACTACCAGTTGAGCTTCTACCCTAAGAGAAAAATGGCTGACGATAAGTACCACAAAATAAGTGTCGAGGTAAAACGTGGGGGGATAGATGTCCGCCACAGAAAGGGGTACACAGACTATTCCAAAGAAGGGACCAACAGGTTAAAGCTGATCACAGCCTTCTACAATCCTTCCTTGTATAAAGAACTGCCCATCGAGGCTGCATTTATTCCTTTTGTGAATGATTCCGGAAAGTATGTCCCGTGGATGAATATCGCACTTCCCACTCAAGAACTATTTCTGGATAAAAACCTCCCGCAGGGAAAAAAGGAGTTCACCCTCCATGTATGGATCAGCGACACGCGGACAGGGGAGAAAGGATTCGGTGGGACGATCGACCTTCCTATCAAGATCGACCCTTCTTTTATGGATTATGCCCGGTCAGTGAGTCATGTGAGTTTTCACTTCAAAGGACCAGAGCTGGCGTTCAAACCCTCCTTTTATCAGATCGTGTTTGCTCTTGCCGATCCAGAAACCGATGAAGTCGGAACTTGGGAATCTGTTCTGCCTCTCCCTGAATTTAAGGATTTTGAAGAGGGTGCTATCATCAATTGTGTACTGGGTTATGTGGTTCAGAATCCCAAAAAGGCTGAAAGCTTATTTGCCCTCTCAAAAAAAGACGGCGGCCTAGAGTATGAGGGAATAAAATTCTTTCCTAAGATCATCGATAGTATCGCACAAGAGGAATCATCGGCGCTTTTTTTACAAGTTTTTTTGCCGCAAGGAAAACAAGACATCCACCCTGAAATTGCCATTGTGGGTGAGGATGAGATCCCCTATCCTGTTGAGACATCAGTTGCCGCAGAATCCTGGGATAATAAAATTAAGATCTGGAGTTGTATTTTTTATGTCGACCTTTCCATAGCCTTCCCAGGGGATAACATGTTAATAATAGAATATCCGGGCGCAGAAGAAGACTCGCCGCTAAAGCGCGAATTCAAAGTGTCCGTTCTTCAGTAATAAAACGAAAATATAATTCTTTAACTCTTAGGGCTTAAATTGCTATTCTTAAATTGGTTTTCTAAAGGGGATAACAATGGCTATGCAATACACCCGTCTTTTGAGAATACATCTTAAAATCGATCGTATAGATGCGGCCAAAAAGATTTTCGAAGAGAGTGTCATCCCTCTGTGCAAAAGTCAAAAAGGTTTTCTAGGCGCCTATTTCCTGGCTGATCAGGAATCAGGGACTTGCATCCCCATCACGCTCTGGGAAAGCGAAGAGGATATGCTGGCAACGGAACACAGCGCCTTTTTCCAGGAGCAGATCATCAAATTCATGCCTTTCTTCACATCCCCCCCCATTCGGGAGGGTTATGAGATCGTTGTCTCAGAGTAAGAACAGAAATATTCATTCTCTCATTCTACGCATTAAGGGAGAATACTCTGGATAAACTTTAACTGGAGGGAATCGATCGAAATTTTGGTGGAAAAAATGCTTAAAAAAATTCTTTTTTTTGTATTGTGTATTGTTTTCCTCAACACTCTCTCTATAGCTCAGTGCACAAAGGAGGAAATCGCAGAATTTAAAAAGTGGGAAGGATTCCTCACAGATGCAGAAATCGTGAGCTCTAGACCGTGGAAAGAAACTCCGGCAGTAACCGATCCTTGGGTTCTTACTCTGGAAAAAGATGGAATCACAAAACAGGCAATGTGGAAAAATCCGGAGGGACGTCAAAAAGGATCTCTGGAAGGGTGGAAATGGGAGATTGCAGCTTATCGCCTGAGCAATCATCTCGAGCTCTATATGGTCGCTCCAACTGTGGAAAAGAGATTTAGGGGCGACCGGGGGTCATGTCAATTTTTTGTCAATGCGTGGATGGATCTTGAGACAAAAGAATCAAAAAAAATAAAAGTCCCTTCGAACAAAGTCTTCTACTGGAACAGGGCCCTTTATTTACAGCGGACATTTGACAACCTCATCGCCAACGAAGACCGGCACCAAAGAAATTTTTTCATAATGGAAGATTGGCGACTTATTCTCATCGACCATTCTCGGAGCTTTCGCACATCAAAAAAATTCACCGAAGGCCTAATCTTTGATGAAGATTTTAGAGAAGGCCCACGGTTAATGAAAGAGATCCCAAGGACACTCTACGAAAAATTGAAGTCATTGACTCCTCAGATAATCAAAGATGTTGTCGGGGATTACCTGACAGATAGAGAAATCGAATGCGTGCTTATACGGAGAGACTTGATCATCGACTGGCTAAATAAAAAGATTAAAGAGCTGGGTGAGGACAATGTGCTGTACTAATTTCTTATATCTTAAGGTTCTAAGATTTTTAGTTCTAACCTTCCCAGAAAGAATTTTCACACGCTTCTCCCCTCTTTTTATTCATAACGCAGAGTCTCTGCCGGATTTGCAAAGGCTGCTTTGAGCGTCTGGTAACTGACTGTGATAAAGGCAATCAAGAGCACTCCTGACGCTGCCAAGATGAACATCCAAATATTGATGTCGATCCGATAGGCAAAATTCTGTAACCAACGATTCATAGCAAAATAGGCCACTGGCCATGCGATCACATTGGCGATAATAACCATACGGATATACTCTTTTCCCAAAAGAGTCACGATACGATAGGCCGACGCGCCCAATACGCGCCGGATCCCGATTTCTTTTGTCCTCCGTTCCACTGTGAATGAGGCCAGTCCCAACAACCCCAGATAAGCGATAAAGATCGCCAGCAAGGAGAAATAACCAAAAATCTCGCCTGTCCTCTGTTCTTTCTTGTACAACTGATTGAACCGGTCATCCAGGAAAAAGAAATCAAAGGGCTGCGTTTGCGTGTTCCTTTCAAAAACATCTTTAAGGAGAGCAACTGTCTTCTGGACATTTCCAGGCCTGACTCTAACAGCAATCCTGGCCCCATCACGGAGTAAAAACATCATTGGCTCAATCTTCTGGTGCAGAGAGGCAAAGTAAAAATCTTTCACAACTCCGATGACATGGTACTCATCTCGCCCTGGGAGCTTCTTACCGATGGGATCAGTCCATCCCAGCTGTTTGACTGCGGTTTCGTTCACCAGAACGGCTGACTCATCATCACTGAACTCTTTGGAAAAATTCCTCCCCTGTGCCATCTCGATCTTGAAAACATCCAGAAAATCATAGTCGATATAATCGAAACTAATGTTCATCCTCACAGTTTGGCCGTCCTCCCCTTCAAATCGTTGGTTTAAAAAGCAGCTTCTCACATCCAAGGGGAGGGCGCCCGAGACGGTTACGCCAATCACCTCAGGGTACTGGAGTAGTTCATTTTTGATGGCTTGGGCTTTAAGGCCTGTCTCCTTTTCGTGAGTGGCGATAACGATGACATGTTTACGGTCGTATCCCAAACGCCTGTTTTTTACATGGTTCATCTGCTCGAATATCACGATCGTTCCCACGATCAAAACAATTGATGCCGTAAACTGAACGACCACCATTAAGTTCCGAAAAGCCGATCCTTTCTTTCCTGAAGTTGCAAAATCTTTGAACACATTGATCGGATTTGTCGCGGAGAGAACTAACGCAGGATAGCTTCCTGCAAACAGACTGATGAAGAGCCATGAGGCGATGATGGAAATCAAAAAAGACGAATTCTTGAGATAATTAACGGGAAGATCGATCCCTATAAGAGATCGAAACCAATGGAGCACGGCATGAATCAAGAGTAAAGCAATTCCCATGGATAGCAAGGTTATGAAGCACGATTCACCGATGAACTGTTTGAAGAGCTGTTTCCGGTTGGCACCCACAACTTTTCTGATTCCTATCTCCCTTGCACGCGTTGCTGAACGCGCTGTTGTCAGGTTCATGTAATTGATGCAAGCAATGAGCAAGATGACCAGGGCGATCGACATGAATAGGGTGACGTATCGAATTTCCATCCTGGAAGATTCCTGGTCTCTGTCTCTGATTTGTGATCGCAGATGAATATCTTTAATGGGTTGAAGCGCAATAGCATAGCCCTTAAGTTCTTCCGGATTCGCTTCTGTCCGCTGGGCAGTATAAGCGCATATTTTTTTCTCGACTTCAGCCGTGGATGCGTTTTTCGCTAATTCAACAAAGGTCGTGAAGTTGCCAACATTCCAGACGTTGATCATCCACTTTTTACTTTTGTCTTGAACCAGTGTTTCTACGGAGATCAAATAATCAAACTGGAGATGAGAATTTTGCGGGACAGGTTCAGCAACTCCAGTGACTTTGAGATCATATCTGGACGATCTCTCTCTGTAGACAATAGTTTTGCCCATGGGATCATTTTTACCAAATAGTTTTTGAGCTACATTTTCTGAAATAACGATGGTATAGGGTTCCACAAGGGCCTTTCGGGAATCACCTTTAACGAGCGGGAACGTGAATATGTTTAAAAAGTTATGATCCGCATAGATGCCCTTCTCAAAGAATCTTTTCTCTCCATACTGCAGCACAGTTTTAGGGGCCCACGGTTTCATGATGCGGGTTGCATTGACAACTTCAGGAATATCATCTATCAAGGCTGCTGCCAGAGGTTCGGGGGAGCCGGTTG
Source organism: uncultured Eubacteriales bacterium (assembly GCA_964540205.1). Lineage (GTDB taxonomy): Bacteria > Acidobacteriota > Aminicenantia > Aminicenantales > Aminicenantaceae > WTAW01. The sequence goes on from CAZIMJ010000366.1 coordinate 5,283, forward strand.
TATACTCGATGACTTCCTTCCTCGTCCATGTATCCCTCGTCAAGAAGAGATGGATCTGCTCTCCCTTCTCATGGAAGCGGTCATAGCTCAACTCGAACTGTACATAGAACAGAATTAAGAGGAAAGCGGCCATTCCCACGGACAATCCTACGATCTTTATCATGGAAAACCATTTATTCCTCACGATGTTCCTGAATGATATGGTCAAGTAATTTCGAAACATGGCGACGCTCCAGTAGATTTTATTCTTCACAAACCCAGGAATGGACCGGCAAACCTGAAGCCAGTACCACATCCAAGCTGACAGGAATCTTCGAGTTCGGATCAATTGACTGTAGACTTCTCTGAAGTCCCCGAGATGAGTGTAATCTCCATTGTCTGAATGGATCCTTTTGAGAATCCATTCGGCGATCCTGGGTGGTCGGTAGGAATTTTTTTGATCCATGGTTATGATTTTTCTGTGTCTGGCTGGATGCTAGGGATACCCGCCCACATGGTTTCCTGAATGCTCCTGATTTCCAGCAATGCCTTCTCTCCCCTCTTTGTCAGTCGGTAAATACGTTTACTCCGGCCTCCTCTCTCCTTCGTCGGCTCGCTTAGAGAAGATCCCAGAAGTTTTTTCTTCTCAAGCCGGTCCAAAGGGTCATAGATAGAGCCGAACGACCATTTTTTTCTCGTCACTTTCATGAGATGCTCACGTATAGGAACACAGTAAGCATCTTCCTGGAGTATCCATACTGCAAGCAAAACCATTTCTTCAGACCGAGATAAGAGCTTCATTTTTCTCTCCATAACATCATTACTTCCGGATTATGGAACAAATCAATACAGATGTCAATGGATTTGTTCCGAAAAACAGAGATTATATATGAATATCAGGCGCTATGGCAGCAGATCTTCGATTGTTTTTCCCCTTTAGCTCGTTTTCTTTAAATTTATTGTGATCGTAAAGTCATAGGGATTCTCATCTGCGACCCCTTACCATATGGGAAAAAAGGGACAAAAGCGGCTTTTTTTAGGGGAGTCGCTGTATCAATACTGGAACCGAGAGAATGTGTGTAAAGTTCATCCGATTCACTCATAGGTCCGCTCCATCGCAGTAAATAAGCAAGCGCCATCCAGTTTTGCGTTCACCGGCAGATGCCCACGTGCATCAGCACCACCGGGACCTCGATAAGGACACTTTGTCTCATTTTTCTTTAATGGCCCAATTTCCCTTCTCTTTCGTAAGGAGAAATATCGATTTGTGGCCCGGCTTAACGGTTATCATAATCTCTAAAGGCTCCAGTTCCAGTAATAGACGAAGCCTGTAGCTTCCTTCCATAACTCTGAGCGGCTTCCCAACTGCCATCATCATTCTGATTGTCGACAAGAAGCCGGCACATCCATGCTTTCCAGATACGCCAGTCCTCACCTCCCGCTTTCAGCATTGCCCTTGTGCCGTAATACCAATAATAGAAAGGCCAGCCTTCCCCGGGTTCCTCAATTAAAGCCAGAGTTGCAATGGCTTGCTCGTACATTATGTCGTAAGCCTCAGCAATCAATCCTCCATAATAGGCCATCTCTTTAGACTCTGATTTGTAGTTAGAACTGGGAAGATATTTGCTTTTAAGAAAGCTAATTGAGGCTTTAATATTTGGGGTGTAATCATTGTGAACACAATCACCACTCAGGACAGCCATCAGGGCAAGCCCAGATACACCAATTGCCGATGCATCTGAGGGCCAGCTTCCTTCTTGTGTTTGTGTACGAGCCAGCCAATCTAAGGCTCTGGTGAGGGCTGATTGACTTCCTCAGGCGTTGCAGGAGGCACAGTCGGTTTACCCGCTCTAAGAGTATAAACCTTCTCTGCAAAAGAGCCGTAATTGTTGACCACAATGTAATATTTGCCAGGATTAACTTTCATCCTGACAATCATCTCTTTCTCGCCCATTTCACCGTTGTTTGCTTCCTTGAGTTTTCGGCCCTCTGCATCCAGCAATTCAAGCCATAAATCCACTCCATCCAGACCAGACAACTCAACAACCAAGATATCCAAACCTGAGTCTGGCACTGTTACACTGTACCAGTCTTCGTCTGAATCAGGGTGGGCGAACCCATTGACCATTTTTCCTAATTGGATTTCATTAGCTTGTTCTAGCTCATTATTCGGCTCTGTTTCTGATCCTGACTAACTCCAAGCTGATGATAGGAGACAAATGGATAAAATTAGGACTAACAACCCTAAAACAGGATACTTGACTTTTGTCAGATTCTTAGACATAGAAAAAACCTCTTCATTTTCTGCGAAGTCACGTTTGGATTATTTTTTTAATATGTTTTTTTTGGCTTGTTGCATGGGATTCTTTTCCGAAGGTGTTGTACTTTTTTTAGCCCTAAAATACTCCGGCTTCTCTTGAACAGTCCACACATTATTGCTCACATCTACATCAGCGGTCTCGAGAAAGGGGTCCAGGGTGATATGACGCAGCTCTTTTTTTGTGACGAATATTTTCTTCACAGCATCATTGGATCTGCGCCATATCTCGGCAGGAATCCTTTTTATTTCTTCTGAACCGTCTGAATATTCAAATTTCAAGACAACAGGCATGACCACCCCGCCGATATTGGAAAAAGCGACTTCATAATAGTTAGAGCCAGCCTTGAGCAGATCTATTTCTTCTTCTGTAAGCGAGGCAAGGTATTTTTTATATTCTTTTTCATCGAGAGCAGTGATCTCAAGAGGGTCATATCCATCATAAAAATCAGCCAGGGATTGATCTTTTTCCAAGGCTGTCTCTTTGATCTCATCTTTATTGCGGATGTTGCTGATAAAGCGCCTCCTGTTGACGTTTTCAGCTTCGTATTCTATGGATTTCGCCAATTGTGGATCCATCGTGTTTATTTTGTACCACTTCACATTGTCAATGGCCAAATCCACATGGTCGATGTCGAAAAACCATCCCCGCCAGAACCAGTCAAGGTCTATGCCAGAGGCGTCCTCCATGGTGTGGAAAAAATCAGCGGGAGTGGGATGCTTGAACATCCACCTCTGTGCATACTCTTTGAAAGCAAAATCAAACAGTTCTCTCCCCATGATTGTTTCCCGGAGGATATTGAGTCCTGCGGCTGTTTTGGCGTAAGCATTACTCCCCGCATGTAAATCAGAGTCGGGACTCGACATAATGGGTGACAAGCTCCTTCTATCGCTTTTCATATAGTCGATCACAGTGTAGGCCGGGCCCTCTCTTTCCGCAAAATTTCGGTCCCATTCCTGTTCTGCAAGGTATTCCATAAAGGTATTCATTCCTTCATCCATCCATTCCCACTGACGCTCGTCGGAATTCACTATCATCGGGAAGAAGTTGTGCCCAACCTCATGAATGATCACACCGATAAGGCTGTATTTCAACCGCTTGGAGTATGTCCCGTCCGGCTCGGGTTTGCCTCCGTTAAAGCAAATCATAGGATATTCCATCCCTCCGCCTCTTCCTATTAAGACTGATATGGCTTTGGGATAGGGGAATTCGAATGTAAATTTCGAGTAAACCCTCAATGCATGGGCGACGGCTTTGGTTGAATATTTCTCCCAGAGAGGATTACCCTCCTTAGTGTAAAAAGACATGGCAAGAGGCGATCGCTCCCCCAATTTTACTGCCATGGCATCCCATATAAATTTCCGAGAGCTGGCAAAAGCAAAATCCCGTACGTTTTCGGCTTTGAAGACCCAGTCCTTTTTCGTATCTGCGTGTGATTTTTCGTTCTGAATGGCCTCCGCTTCACTGACAATCAAAACAGGACTTTTAGTCGTATTATGAGCCCTTTCAATCCTGGCTCGCTGAGCGTCTGTGAGCACCTCATCAGCATTCTGTAAAATTCCAGTTGCACCTACGATATGGTCTGAGGGGACGCTGATTTTGACCACATAATTCCCAAATGGAAGTGCGAATTCGCTGCTCCCGAGGAACTGCTTATGCTGCCAGCTTTCCGTTTCATTGTACACGGCCATCCGCGGGAAGAACTGGGCAATTGCAAAAACATAATTTCCGTCTTTTTCATAATATTCGTATCCAGACCTTCCACCGATTTTCATTCTGTCGTTTATGTTGTACCACCATTTCACTTTAAAAGAATATTGCGAATCTGGATTTAATGCATCGGGGAGGTCGACTCTCATCATGGTGTTCACAACACGGTAGTGCAAGTCTTTGCCATTGACATCTTTCACATATTCGATTTTAAATCCCCCATCAAAATCATTGTGCAATCTATGGAGAGAACGGAAGTCCATCGTATCTGATATTCGGCCTGTTTCGGTCTTCTTCGTCATCGAGTCCCTAGCGCGCATGTTCTGGTCGAGCTGAAGCCAGAGATACGGGAGTTTGTCAGGAGAATTGTTAAAATACGTAATGGTTTCTGTTCCGTATATCCGCTGTTTGTTTTCATCCAGTTCAACCGAGATATCATAGTCAGCTCGCTGCTGCCAGTATTCTGGGCCCGGGGCGCCACTAGCTGTCCGGTATTCATTGGGAGTAGGCAGCTCCTGATAAAGCTGCCGGAACTGGTCCGATCGGTCCATTTTCTGAGCCAATACGACCGGAGCATTCAGAAAGAAAAAAGAAACAATTAAAACCAGGAAGATACAAAGACATTTTTTAAGCATTTAAGATACCTCCATGAAAAATTTTATCAGCACAAAATAACCCCATGTTGTGTGAGAGTCCTTCCGGGAAGTCATAATTCTATCGAAATGCATCCAAGAGACATCATTCCATGGAATACAAAAACAGACGAATATTATATTCCTTTTTTTCTTTAATGTTCTAATTTTTTTTAACCTGGATTATTCACGAGTCGAGGTTGCCGTAGTGGTTAGGTTGGGTCCGTGCCCGAAGGGTAAAAGCTGCCGATAATATGAAATGCAGTCTTTTTTTGGTAAGTATCGGCAGCTTTTATGAATAATTCAGATAAAAGTATTCCAGAAGGAGTAAGGCCGGTGAAGCGTTTTCTTTTTATTCTTTTCGTGTTTTTTGTTTATTCCCCATCATTATTCCCTCAAGATGGGCGATATCTTTCTTTAAAAGATTGTCTCAACAGAGCGCAAAAATTCAGCTTTCGTCTCCAGGAACAACATCAAAAAACTGCCTTAGCAATCGGCGAAGGCTCGGAAATGCTCCAGCCTCTCGCCATCTCTACGATCGGGGGGATGAGTCTTTCCATGCTGATTTCGCTTTTAGTGATACCCGCGCTGTATTTGGTCGTGAATCGCAAAGTCATTTTCCAGGAGCAGCCGCAACCTGATAGACCTGAAGAGTAAAAAATCTAAAATATAAAGGGACCACAATCTGTAATGTTAGCAATGGAGGCTCAGTCGTCTACTTTTTTTTGCCTATATGTATGCTGCACGGGATAAGCTTCGTGAGTTCCTTTCATGGCATGCCATAGAATCCGGTTCAACAGTTCGTCGGGACATTTGTCCGCTTCATCCAGCGGAAGCTCGAGCGACTCAAGCACATGCTGCCGTGCCAATCCCTCTGAGATCTCATCAGGAGGTGGATTCATTTGATTGAGTGCAATATTCGCAGGAACCGAAGTAAACAGGCTAAAAGCGATGCAAACAGAGGGAATGTTGGTTTCTTTGGGGCCTTTAGTCTAATTTGGAATCGCATTCAAAATACCCCCGCACTATTTAGTTGTTTAAAAATAACCGATGGAAGTAAAACCTACCCAGTGGTGGAGATTTGAATAATAAGTTGTCCCCAGATTCGCCTTCTCAAAGGGAGGGGTGGGAAAAGTCAGGCTTGTCCCGTATCGAAACAAGGCTCCCTCAAGAGGTTTTTCACCAAGTTCTTCCATAAGGTAAGAGAGAAAATTCAAACCCAATGGGATCGAAAAACGACCGCACCAGCTTATCCTGTATGTATAAGGATCGTTGGGTTCAACGCATTTGCAGTAAAACTCCCTTATCTTGGGTGATAGGAGTTTTCCACAGAGAAAATTTTTGATCATGCTCAGGTCCTGGTCTGTTCCTTTTTTGTAGCCATCCGCATCGGTTCCAAAGGGGCAGTAATGATAATATCCCCACCCATAATCTCCATAATGGACACAGTCGGAGGAAATAAGGAACGCGATGTCTTTACCCAGCTTCCAGTTATTTCTCTTGAGGATTTTTCCCATAGCGGTGGCTAAATGGGCCGCAAGCTCATCCATCCTTTCCCACTTCATGTAAGGCACAAGAACGGGTACGATCTCCACCTGGCGATTGAAATACTGAAGGAAAGGCAGCAAGGCTTCCACAGAATGCTCAACCCCGTGAACTTCGTCGTTCACGAGATAATCCTGCTTAGCGAGTCCTGTTTGAATTTCTTCTCTGAGAGAGGAAACAGATATGTTCCCATAAGGCCCCCGCCAATGTTCGAATGAATCGAAAATGAGTTGATCCTTCAATCCGTATTCTTTGGCCCAATGGCAGACTCCAAAAATTATTACTCTCGGAGCTTTGATATGTTTCATTACGTGGATATAACCTCTTCCCGCATAGAAATAATCATCATGGGGAGAGATCCCGGCAATACACGGTGTGGAAGACGAAAAACCGTATGTTTTCTGATTTGCCTCGATCTTTTCCTTCTCGCCGTTTTCCAGATAGCTAACGATGGACTCCATCTGTTCTCTGGTATGGGCAAACCCGACTAGGTCAACAAGTCCCCTGAGCCCGTTCTCAGAGGGGATCGTGATCCTCTTTAAGAGCTCTTCCCTTGGGATTTGGGTCCAGGCAAAGGATGTGGAAAGAAAAAGACACGCCAAAAGAAAGGAGGTTCTTTTTTTCATTTGAACACCTCAACATATAAACTGTATTGCAAATCTCAGAACAAAGCAATATTTTCGAATCAGGTTTTCCGCAGGATACATATTTGCAGCTGCCTTGGCGGCATACGGGCTTCAACCTCCATAGCCGAACGCCCTCCTCCACCTCATAATCTCCACCAGGAATTCCTGATGGCAGCCAAGGAGCATGGGGATACACCTTGTTGAACTTGTCGTTTTGGATGTGATATCCCCGCTGGCAAATACACTTACACTAAAGGATCATTACAAAAACAGCTTTTTTACAAAAACATTTGACTTCGTGGTTGAATAACCTTGATTATTTATAAAGAGTACCGCAAATTTTATTTTTCTTAATCGTTCTCGTGAATGATCCAGATCATTCGCAGGAATTTAAAAAAAATATTTGTATACATATGGATTTTTTTGTATTAGGATTTGCTCAAAAAGGAGGACCGGATGAAAACAACAAAATGGATGATCGTTTTGTGCGTAGTTGTGTTTATTTTCGGGACAATAACCTGTGGTGGTGGAAAATATGCTGAGGCCAAAAAAGCGGTAGCAAAGAGCAACAAGGCTCTGGAAGGTTTTCTCGGGAAGATGGATAAGGCAGATAACGCCAAAGACGTTGCCGCAGTCTTGACGGGCTTTACCAGCGAGATGGAAAAAATTGTGCCCGAGCTGAAGAAGCTGGAAGAAAAATATCCTGAATTGAAAGGCAGCCAAGGTGTACCGGAAGAACTGGGTGAGGAAGGGAAGAAAATGATGGAGCTTTGGGGAAAATTCGCCTCAGTTATGATGAAAATTCAACAATATGGGGATGATCCGGAGGTCCAAAAGGCCCAGGAAAAACTTGAAGATATCATGAAGGGGCTTTAGTTACAGCTCTTATTTTGTCCATCAATTAAGTTCTTTAATATCACAAATCACTGGGCAGTAGGAAAGATGTAGTCGCTGAATTTCTTCTCCCACGATTCCCCCCCAGCCCCTTTTAAATTAAGGGCTGTCGTGACAGCAACGAGATTAAGCCTGGGGGCGACCATTTTGAGCTGCCCACCAAAGCACTTTCCTATGCTTGTCTTAACCGGGCACTTAGGCATTTTAAACATGTACAGCCACCACTGATAGCTAATCAGGACGAATTATGGAATAAATAAGCACAATTGTAATCGATCTGTTCCGAAAAACAGAGGTTATGTGCAATATCTGATTCGATAAGATTGATCTTCCATTGCTTTTTAGGAGAAGCTTTTCTACAATGAGACAAAAAATGTAAAGAGAAATCATCAAGCTGGGAAGAGATAAATGAAAAAAAATATGGGCGTTTGTCTCATCACTTTCATCATTCTGGCAATATTCTTAGGAACTCCGCATAAGGGTTTGTACTCAAACGATATTGCCAAAAATAGAGTCACACTCTACACTCAAGTTGAAGATATTGAGAACACAATATCGAAGGTCGTTGACGAGCTGAAGAAGGGAAAATTGGATAAAGCTATCGACCTTCTATCAGAAGCTATTCTTTTGATCAAAAATCAGGAAAAGCTTCAGATTAAACAAATCATTCTCTGCAGCAAAATAGATGGATTCAAGGATTACATCAGATATACAGGATACAAATTCTCAAGGCACCTGCCTCTCTTATTCTACATCGAGCCCAAAGGCTATCAAATTCTAAAGGAGAAGGACAAATATAAAATTTGGATATCAGAGGATGCAAAAATCACGAACGAGAGAGGGGAAGTTATTCTTTCGAAACGAAACTGGATCAACTACAAGAAAAGCCACGCGACACCACACATCCCCTTCTACATCACAAACCGCGTTACAGACATACCACCTGGTAATTATACGTTTGAATTTATCATTAGGGACCATTACAAAAAGACATCTTTTACGGATGTTCTTTTATTTGAGGTTGAATAATCCTAGGATAGAAGACTCCTCTGCCAGTACACATCATCTGATAGAGATTTATCATGAGAACCATTAGCGACCCGACGCTTCGCGTCACTCTACTGCCGCGGGATACAAACAAACACGGTACAATATTCGGCGGAATTATCATGAGCCACATTGACCTCGCCGGTGTTATCGAAGCCCGCAAGACTTCGGGCCTGCATAATTTTGTAACAGTTGCCATGGACAAGGTTGTCTTCCACGCACCCGTGTTTGTGGGAGATGTGGTGAGCTTCTACACAGAAACACGCAAAGTGGGCCGGACGTCCATCACCATAAAAGTGGAGGTCGAGGCAACACGGGCTGAAGATCAAAAAAATGTCAGAGTCACTGAAGCGGAGGTTGTGTTCGTAGCTGTCGATGACAACTGGAAACCCATCCCAATATATTCGAAGGATTAAAAGTTATCGCACTTCATTGTTTGGTGAAAAGCTTACAATCCCTGAAGTTGGCAGGATCATATTCCGGGAGAAACCGGCTGATGACTTCATAGATCTGTGGATTCTGATCTTTAATCTGTGCATTCACCCTAGACGGCGATCCCTTCTCCCCTATTTTCACATCCATCCAAGGACCGGGCCATGATTCATTCAGGCCATACCAGGCGTTCACTGCATGCGTGAAATATTCATCATCACCATATGCATCAAAAGGGGTGATGCCCTCCAATAGATCTATTCTTCGCCCTCACCATCCCTAAATAAATGAGATCAGCGAACGAGGATCATCTTTTCATTCCGAGGATAGAGCGCTTCGATCCCTCTTTCCGTGACAATGGCATTGTCCTCGAAATTGATGGCCAGTCGTTCTCCCCATTCGGGGATCCAGGTGTGGACGATAAATTCAAATGCGATGAGGTTGTTGGGTTGGACCATTAAATGGCCGCGGTAAGGACGGAAGGGAGACAGGGATGGACCGACAGCAATTTCACTATTCCCCGTGTTCCCGACACAGTGGCTGTCGATCGAAAATCCTGACCGCTCCTCATCCCTGAGCGATTGGACGATCTCTCTATCTTTATCAGTGTCCGTAAATGGCGTGTAAACAAATCCCGCATCTTCGATGGCTTTGACAATGATCTTTAAGGTTTCGCTGGCTGTATGACCGGAAGTAAAGGTCTTGCGGAGGATTTCTCGAGCTTTGATCCCCCGGTCCCACGCTTTTTGGATGCTGGGTGGCAGGGATGTCTCCCCTTCTCTGAGGATATAAGCTTTACGTTTGTAATCGGTGCCGAAGTTGAGATATCTGATCCCCCAATCCCAAGAGATGAGATCCCCGCGCTGGAAAGCATAATCGCGCCTCCGGGTTTCGGAACGGTCAGAGACTTCGGAATGCTGGACACCCGGTGTACCTGCACCATAGTAGGAGGATTCGATCCCGAGAGCCAGGAGTTGATCCTGAGCCCACCATCCGAGATCCTCTTTCGTGGTCACACCCGGCTCGATACTGTTCAGAGCCTCTTCCATGATGCGACGCTGTATCTCACAAGCTTTTGCGAAGGCGATGATCTCGATCTGCACGCGCCTCACCCGGAAGTCGGTGATGACATCTTCGGATGAGACCAGCTTTTTGGCATATGTGTCACCGAGAATCTTGACCAGTTTTAAGTATCCCGTATAGGAGAGTCCATCCGCATGAGTGAGAGATTTGGACATGTTGACAGCGATGCGTTTGGGGTTGCGTTCGGCCACAAATTTCGTGATATCGCTCTCCGGGCCGAAGATGTCGTAGACGGAGCGATCCGCTACGCGGGCAAAACTGACACCGAGAAGCGCCCGTTCGATCCTATCACCCCCGCGGTCGGTAAAGATCACATACCCCATGGTCGCTCCAAAATCCAGGGCAAAAGCATCTGGGTCGCCCCGCCGGATCACATGGATCCACATATCGACATTATTGTCACGCATGGCTCCGGGCAGCACCTTGTCAAACTTATCTTTTCTGATGAGGTTCAATAATTCATACCGTGCCTGCGCCTCCTGTGCCACCGCATTAAATCCCTGGATGAGGAAAAGGATGGCAAGGACAATCAATAAAATTTTTTTACTCATGATCTCCTCCTTTCATAAAAGGACCATCTCTAAACACACCGATCAAATAATGAGTATCCAGTACAATAATGTTTATGATATATATTAAAAATATTTTAACCCTGTAACAAGTGATTTTCGTCATTTCCGACAATAAATGCCAAAAAAGATCCAGTCCGAAAAAATTTCATGAGCTTGAAAAACAATGACACGAATCGAGAGATCCTGCGGCTGGCCATTCCTAACATCCTGAGCAATATCTCCATACCTCTTTTGGGGATGGTGGATACGGCACTCATGGGCCGGCTGGATTCAGAGATCTATATCGGTGCCGTTGCTTTGGGCAGCATTATCTTCAACATCATCTACTGGGGATTCGGTTTCCTACGGATGGGGACGACGGGTCTCACAGCTCAATCATACGGTCAAGGGGATCGAAAAGAGTGTACAGCCATTCTGGGGCGCGGCCTGTTGTTTGCACTGGGCGGCAGCATCCTTATCCTCGCTCTTCAGTTTGTGATTGCCTGGATCGGCTTTAGCCTCCTCCAGGGCGATGAAGTTGTTAAAGCTCTTGCTGCGCAATATTTTTATATACGCATCTATGCCGCTCCAGCCACGCTCGGTCTATACGTTTTTCAGGGTTGGTTTTTGGGCATGCAGAATGCTCGATATCCGATGGTCCTTACCATCTTCGTCAATCTGCTAAATATTGTGTTTAACATGGTGTTTGTCCTCCAGATGGGGATGAAGGCCGACGGCGTCGCTCTGGGAACAGTCTGTGCCCAATATTTGGGCCTGGCCCTGGCAATGGGGATGTTCTTCTTTAAATATCGTCCCTTTATCGCTCTGTTCGAGAGGAGTCAGATCTTTCGACTTGCTGCTACTAAACGCTTCTTTGCCATCAATGTCGACATCTTTATCCGGACTGTTTGTTTAGCCTTCACTTTCGCTTTCTTTACCTCCGCTTCCGCAGCCATCGATTCGCTGACACTTGCTGCGAATCAAATTTTGCTTCAGTACACATCCTTGATGTCCTATGCTGTCGATGGATTTGCCTTCGCCGCTGAAAGTTTGGTGGGTCGATACATCGGGGCAGGGGATTCCACACATCTCAGAAAATCCGTACGTTATCTATTTTATTGGGGGATCGGATTTGGGGCGACTTTTGCACTGGTTTACGGCGTGGTGGGAAGGCACCTTCTTCGGGTCTTCACCGACCAGCCAGAGATCATTCAAGCGGCCCTACCCTTTGTCTGGTGGCTGGTAGCGATCAGCTTGGCCGGTTCTGTGGCCTACATGTGGGATGGTGTCTATATCGGTGCAACAGCAACCCCGCCGATGCGCAACATGATGGTGATCTCGACAGTGGGAGTCTTTCTACCGGTTTACTATTTAACCTTTTCGTCTCTTGGAAACCATAGCCTCTGGTTGGCATTGCTTCTGTTTATGGTTGCCCGCGGAATAATTCTCGGCCTCCTAGCCAAAAGACACATCTTTTCTCAACAAAAAAAGGGGACAGGCTGCTTTTTATAGGGGTAATTAAAAAAGTAGCCTGTCCCCTTTTTTCACTTGATGATATGGAACTCGGTCTGCCGCTCTCCTGTAAAGATGATCCCATCCTTCGTGAGCATAGCCTTCTCTTCAAGCACGATCCGGATATCCTGCCCCCCCCATTCGGGCAAGGCATAGGTGACATCCAATTCCATGGCATAGGCGGTGTTGTAATTGAAGACAAGTTCGCCACGCCGAGTAGGACGCTGAATTCCTTCCTCATCAAAATATCCCTCTGAACCGACTGATGGACCGAAGCTGGCACCCCTTGTGGAGAAAACGCCCCCCTTTAGGCCGTAACGATAAACATAACTGCCCATGGAGTGGCAATATACCTCCGGTCTTAATCCCTCAGTTTTAGCCTTTTCCAGTGTAGCAAAAAGAACTTCGTTGCCGGTCTTCCCAACCTTCCATTCAGCAGCGAGGATATCCTGGAGTCTGTTCCCTTGCCTCATCGCCTCTTTTAATCCATCTGGGACATCCATCTCCCCTTCCTTCAATACATAACCGACCTGTTGGATATCCGTCGTCAATCCGAGATAGCGGATCCCAAAATCGCACGACAAAACATCACCTCGCCTGATCACTGTGTTGCTGCCACAATAGGGTGGGATGTTGACGTTGAAGATCTCCGCAGGATCCCCATATGTTTTATTCTCCTCCATGCTTCGCCACACCATGATGGTTGGCCCGAACACATCCTGAAAACCGAGATCGTGGAGTTTTTGTTTCACGCACCAGTCCACATCACTCGTGGTCGTTACATCCGGAGTGATCGCTCTGTTGGAAAAAGCTTCGGCCAGAATGTCGTGTGTGATGTCTACGATTGTCTTATAGGCTTCCACCTGCTGGGGAGTTCTGTATTCGATCCAGCGATCACGAAGACCCTTCCCGGAAACCAGACGAGAGACATATCCACCCAAGGCTTTCTCTAAATCGCTGGTCCTCCCCCGATCAATGGCAATCCTTTGGGGATCGCACTTCTTAATTACTGCAACAAGCCTCTCCAAGCTTTCCTCGTAGGAGAAGATATCATCAGGAAAGAGAGGGCCCCACTCCTCAATACGCTCCGTGTTACCGATAGATATTTCTTCAATCTTGCTCGGCCCTCCAATCAGACAGAACACGAGAAAAAATGGATAATATTTGACCAGACCATCATCCTCAGCGGGCACAAGGAAAGGAAATATCTCTCTATCATCTTCCGTAATAATCCACATCTCAACACCATGGTCAACCATCATTTCTGGTAGGAAGTTCTCTTTTTTCCACCGCAGCCACTGTTCTATAAGCTCGGTCTGTTCACGAACAGGTAAAATATTCTTGAAATTCTCTGTGGTAAAAACCTCCTCATAATAGGAATCTTTGCATCCAGTTGTGAAGAATACTACAGAAATAATCACTAAAGTCCCCAACAAAAAGAGAAAAAAACGCTTTTCCATAGATTTCCTCCTACTCTTAATATTTATAAACTATATGAAATTAATGAATGACATGTGCGCACATTTTATTTATTTTGGATGAAATTTTCAAACTGCAATTCAAAACATTTTTTGCTTACTTTTTAATGGAGGGAGAAGGAATCTGAAAATTATCTTAGAAATGAATTTTTTGTTCGTTCAGCGCGTAATATAATATGAATGGAGATAAGCATGACGACAGGTGATACGCCTATCGATCACACACCGAGGAGGAAGAAAGGATGACCATCGCTTATTTCGAACCACTCTCACAAGCTTGGCAAAGAATGAAACAAGCTCTTTTTAATCCCTTCAACTTGAACAAATGGTTTGTCATCGGATTTAATGCCTTTTTAGCTGGATTACTGGATGGTCCACACGGAAATTCCTCCGGAAATGGCAAAGGAGACGATCTCACTTTCCGCGAGTTTCTCAACTTCCCTCACCGTAGTTGGGAGTGGCTTATGGATAATCCCGGATGGTTCATTGGTATCGTTTTTATACTTATATTCCTTTTTGCTCTTGGTATTGTTCTTACCTGGCTCAGCTCAAGAGGAAAAATGATGTTTCTGGATAACGTTGTTCATGACCGAGCGGAGATCGCCAAGCCCTGGAAACAATACAGTAAGGAAGGAAACTCTCTCTTTGTATGGAGGTTTTGCTTTGGGCTGATCGTTTTTGCGTTCTTCGTCCTGTTGGGAATCATTCTTTTCACAGCAGCATCCGCTCTCCATGTGAACGACCGATTTACCGGACCTCTAATTCTCTTCATCGTGGGATGGATATTTCTCTTCCTCCTCACGATCATTATCACCGGATTTATATCGATTTTTCTGGATAGCTTTGTGGTTCCTCTCATGTACAAAGACAATCTCACTGCTACAAAAGCATGGGGTCGTTTTCTCTCCATCTTTAATAAGCACCCCTTCCATTTCATCCTTTTTGGTCTATTTGTCTTCGTCCTAATGGTCGGTTTCGTGATCGGTGTTATTCTCGCCGGGTTCATAACCTGTTGCATTGGATTCATTCTTCTCGTTATTCCATATATTGGAACCGTCATTACTCTTCCCGTATGGTACACATTGAGAGCTTTCAGTCTGGAATACTTCGCACAATTCGGCGCTGAATTTGATGTATTCCCCCCATCAGAACCCGATGCAGCCAACGCTTCAGCTTAAGCAAAGTGTTTCACTTTAAAGAAAAATTGTTATATTCTTAGAAGTGCTATTTTGCTATGTAGATTGGCCGTCTAAGGGAAAAAAAGAATCATGAATCGAGTGCAATCCTATAAGAATCAGAGAGATAGTGTGGCCCGTCCCCATATTTTGGCCCATATTATATAAAATGAATAGAAGGTTAGAGGATAAATACGGGATAATTACAACGGTTATTGCGCCGAATACTACATTCGATGGGATGATCAATGCCACTGAAGGAGTTCAGATCTCTGGCTATTTCGAAGGAGAAGTCAACAGCCAGAGCCTCGTTTGGGTTGGAAAGGACGGAAAGGTTGAAGGCAACATTAAAAGCCCTTCAGTCATTTCCGAAGGGGAGATCGTCGGAAACATCGAATTTGCAAAACATGTTGAACTCCGGACAGAATGCCGGATGACCGGAAAGATCAGCACCGAAAAACTTGCGATCGCTGATGGATGCTCTTTTGTAGGTGAAGTAAAAATGCTCCAAAAAGGAGACAAACCGGTCAGATTTAAGGAAAAAAGAAAAGAAAGCAAAAAAACTTGACACCTCTCCACTCCGAACCTAAATTTTAATCGGAGCAAGGGAAAGTAAGCAGACCAAGTCAGGAAATTCCCACCTGCCGTGCAGACCACCAATAATTAGGGAATTTTATCAAATCTAAAATTTTTGGAGGTCTCTATGAAAGGCTCTGGAAATCGATCCTACGTTTTCATATTCCCAACGCAAGATCGGAATCAACCTTGTTCCTTTTTCATGGGAGTGACAATCATCACAGCGACTTCCATCAGCAATTTTACGGATTCGTCAAAATGGCTCTCCTTGAGATATTTTTTCGCTAATACGACTTGTTTGCGGGCATAGTTACGTGCATCCTTGATGCTTAAAATCTCTTCTGGCATCTCAAAGTCCTTGCCTGAATTTATGGCGATAAAACATCCATGGAGTAAAGCGACTCCATCTTCATTGAAAATCGATGTGTTTTTAAAAAGAATATTGGCCTCTTTGATCTTGCCAAAAAACTCCTCGCCAAATTCTGTATGTGGAGCAGCCATTTCTATGGCATCTATCAGATAAATAAAACCTTTTCTCGAATCTGCTCCAGGAGTGGCCGGGCCAAAAAAGTGGCTCATGGCTGCGTCGATCTTCGCATCGATCTTTTCAACGTCCATTGTCACTCCCGCCCAACTTATCGAGAGCACAACAATAAAAAGCAACACAAAAATACAGATCATTTTTCTCATGATATTCTCCTTACTGATCTTTAACAGTAAAAAAGGTAATCTTCTTTAATATCAATAACATACAGCCACGAAAAAAGTTCTTGGCACTACACTCCGCTCTTTTAACATTTCGATTCATAACTCACGAATTGTAGGAGGAAGAGCCACACCAAC
>CAZIMJ010000367.1:0-4210 GCA_964540205.1 uncultured Eubacteriales bacterium
AACTGAGCGTGTTTTTGATATCATATAATTTGATCGCTCTGAATGACATCATCACGGATTTGGAACTGGGTCCGGCAATGTTGAGCATGAGATCGAGAATGTCTACTTAATATATGCATAGAAATGAAGCTGAGCGGCTTGAAGAGCGATCTTGAGCCATCCCCGGCTGAGAATGAGTATTTGCCCGATCAGGAAAGCGATCAAAATGGGCAGGAGCGTTTGTGTAGGCACCATTTTTTGCACAACCCAATAGATCCCAAAGATAGCCAGGCCCGTTATCAATACCAGGTAGTAAAGTATCAATGTCTTAAAAAAGTTCCGGAACACAAATTGGATTGCCTGGATAAGCGATCGGAAGACTGCCTTCGAATCCTCTGCAACGATCCAGATCCGTGCATAGTCGCATATCATCCGGACCAGAAAATAGAGAAAAAGGATGATGATCGCTCGGGCCCAGTAACGATAGTATATAGCCGGTTCGTTTGTTCCGCCAGCAGTTAGGGGTTTCATGGCCAGATTTAACAGAAAATAGACAATGCCAAAAACAAGCCATAGCAGGAAGGAATAAATCGTCAGGCGGAAGAATCGGCCAAAGTACTTCCCTGCTCCCTGAAAGAAGGCGGGTGCGAATCGCATATTTCGGCTTCCCACCTCCCCAGTAATGCCACGGCTTTTCAGCAATGAGAGAATCCCTCCGTGGAGAAAGAGAGATACCCAGTAATACAAGAATGCCAGGATAAACGCGACATAGAAGATCCAATGCCAGGCCTCACCTTCGTGTATGATCAACTCGAAGAATGTCTCAAAATCAAATCCTTTTAGAAAATTGGCTGCAACCAACCTGTTCCCGATAACATCGCTCAGATATCCGGAGAACAGGAAATAGATGACCGAGGCGGAAACAAAATTAACCAGCCATAAAACAACGATCATCTTAGGTTCTAAGAATGCCCTCTTGATTCCGTTCCCATAGCTACTTAGCATTTTCATCCTCCTCTCCTTCACTCCATAGAGATTACAGTGAGTAATTTCTGGAATTTGAGCATCATATCCAGTGCACATTTGAGCGGCATGAGCTTGTTCGGTTTTCTGGTCAGGGAATTATTCAAGTGATTGATATCGAGAAGCAGCTTCTTTTCAGGGTCGAGCTGGGCCGACTTGAGATCTACAGGTTTGTAGTATGTGAATCGAGTCCATCTGTCTTTACCATCCCATCTCTCCCGGACTTCCTCACCGTTCTCAAAGACGATGAGGATCTCTTGGGGAAAAATGAGCTCACCTTTTCGAACGACTACAACTTCATTCTTATAGGTTTTTTCCCGGCCTTCCTCCTTATTATCTGAGGGGGATTTGAGCTGTCCCTGGAATAGGCCTTCCGGCTCCTTGATTTCTCTAGACCTGAGACTCCCAACGGCATAATCCAGCTTATCCGGACTGTGAAGGAATTGGTCGAAAAACCAAGCAAGGTCCTGACCGCTGACCTTTTCTGCCACAGCAACAAAATCATCCGTTTTAGGATGTGCGAATTTCCATCTCTCATAAAAAGCCTTCATCACGCGTGCCATCACGTCTTCCCCGAGATAATTTTCCAAAGTCAACAATGTCACCGCTGCTTTTTGGTAGACGTTCAGCGCGTAGCTTCCTCCACTATTAAATTCCCAGCTCTTTTTCACGACCGGATCCAAACGTTCCGAAGCGATCATCTGAATTCTGTTCTGGAGCGCGTCGCTGATCTTCAGACATCCGAGGTCTATCATGGACCGATCGCTGCCATAATATTTGTCCATCGCCTTGATCTCGGAATATGTGTTGATCCCTTCATCCAGCCAGGCCTCCTCAAATTCATTGTTAGCAACGATCCCGTACCAGTATCCATGCCCGAACTCATGAATGGTCACCATTTCTGGCAGCCGTAGTCCTTCTGGGAGAAAACTGATGCCCAACGTCGTGAATAAAGTGGGATACTCCATCCCACCCGCGCCCAAGGCTTTGATCGGGGGATCGACCAGTGTAATCGTCTCATAGGGATAGGCTCCATAGTTCTGGCTGTAAAACTCGAGCCCGTATTTGAGAGACTGCAGGAATCGTTCCTTAAGATTGAGATGAGTCCGATGGACAAGAAGGATCATCTCTGTGTTGACAGGGGGATCGTTCAGAGTGTACTGTTCCCGGAATTCGACATAATCCGAACACGCTGTCCATGCAAAGTCATGGACGTCCTCCTGATAATGAGTGTATGTTTTGGTTCCATCTGAGTTCTCGGTTTCTCCTTTTCTCACTCCGGTTGCACCAAGAACATATTCTTTGGGCACGGTCATTTCTACTTCAAAGATACCGAAGTCTGCGAAAAACTCGGAATTGCTGTGGTACTGATGACAGTTCCACTCTCCATCCTCAAATACACCGATCTTGGGGAACCATTGCGCGACCATGAAAAAATCATCATAATAGCCTGCCCGGCGAAGGTTTTTAGGCAGCTTTGAATAAAATTCGATCTTGAGTGTTATCGTTTCCTGAGGTTGAACCGGTTCTGGGAGCAAAACTTGCATCACAGTCTGGTCATCTGAATTATTGTCATCCGGATGAATGAACTCCATCATCAAGGTTAGGTCGATCCCGTCTTTGATCAGGATCTTTTTCACATCGATGTAACCCCACTCTCCACTCTTTAGGTTGGATCCTCGGCTTGAACCTCCTCCCTCCTTCATGAATGTGGAGCGATTGTTCTTGAACGCATTGAGATAGAGGTGAAACTGGAGTTCAGAAACTGGAACCTCCGAATCATTGAGCCAAGTGAGCACTTCCTCTCCTATAACAGCCATCTCTGCGGGAACGAGCTTTGCCTTGATCCGGTAATCAACGACGTGCTTGCTTAAGGCTGAAAAACCGAAACAGTTAAGCACAAACAGACAGACAAAAACCACCAATGCAATTTTTTTCATGAATCACTCCTGGACCTTCGATAGATCTCTCCACAGTCGTATACCCGATATTGGCATTATCTTATTTTTTTATACGAATGAATGCAACCTTTTGTTCCCCGTTTACCAAATGAATCTAGATACGCTGTGGAATCTCTGAGGCCTAGTTAGCCTGAATTATTCACGAGCTGAGGTCGCTGCAAAGGCGAGGCAGTGGCCCACGAAGTTTGGTTGGTTAGGTCGGGTCGGTAGTGAACTACCGCGAGCCGACCCAACCTACCCGGGCTACAACGAAGGCTTTGTAGTGAGATCGGCTTGCCCGAAGGGTAAAAGATGCTAACAATAAGATATTGAATTATTTCAATATAAGTCTTTTAATATAAATTTGTTAGCAGCTTTTATGAATAATTCAGAAAAAGAGGAGTTTTAGTCCGACGAGCAATAGAGCGATCGAGACGATCCGTCTGAAAGTCTGCTGATCGATGCGATTTAAAAGAATTTTTCCCAACCTCACCCCAAAATAGGCTGAGACGATCAAGAAGGGAATGAGAAAAAGCTCAGAACGAACCTGAACAGATCCAGTAAAAATATATGTGGGAATCCGAGTGAAATCGATGACCACTGCGATCATGGCTGAAGTCGCGACATAGACTTCTTTAGGGAGGTCAAATGCCGCCAGGAAGGACGATCGAATTGCCCCTCCTAAGCCAATGAGGCCGGCAAAAAAACCCGACAGGCTTCCTCCCAGAATAGCCGTCCATTGTTTTTTTTTGATGGCTAGCTTGGGCTTGAACAAAGAGTAAACAGCATACACGATCAGAAACACCGCCAAGATCTTGCTGATCAAATCGAGAGGTAATATCGCTATAAGGGCCGCACCTCCAAAAGCGAGACAAATGCTGGGAATCCCAAAATAGAAAAATGTCTTAAAATCAATCTTATCCCAAAACAGGCGAATTTTGAACAGATTGTTGAACAGATGAAAACATGCAACTAAAAAAATGGCAGTTCTCAGGTCAAAGAAAGAAAAGGCTATGGGAATCAACAGAGCCGAGCTGCCAAATCCCGCAAGGGTCGCACCCGAAGCGGCAAGAAACGAAGCGATTAAAAAGATGGCATATTCCCACATAACTTCTCATCATATCATCATCATTTTAAATCACAATAGGAGCAGCAAGTGCCGTCTCCTCTCCCTCGAATGCCACGCTAAAAAAAATAACGTGATTCGTGCTTATCTTTAACCTGGATTATTTACGAGTTGAGGTTGCTGCAACGGCAAGGCAGTGGCC
>CAZIMJ010000368.1:0-19365 GCA_964540205.1 uncultured Eubacteriales bacterium
AACGAAGGGCAATAATTCGAATTTTCATTCTATATAAAGCTTTCATAATAAGCAAGATAGCTTACTTGTACTTTATGCCTCTTTTTGCAATTAGGTCCATTAAAATCTTGATTTCCTGCAAATGTATGGACTTTAAACGTCTTATGGCCTCTCTGTTTTTTTTGTAGTGCTCTGCAGCTTTCCTCATTCTGGGAACATCGGCTTGACGAACAAACTTACAACGGCGTTTTCCTTTCTCAGAGAACATAAAGAAGGTATGAGGATGGCCCGGTCCTTTTTTGCAATGGCAGTAAGGAGAACCACAGCGCTTATTCACCTTGTATACAGTCCCTATGGCCAGTTCATCTTTTCGGAGAAGGAGGCGTAAGAGAGAGTGGTGTTCGGCTTGAAGGCTTTTCAACTGCTCACGTAATTTTTCCTCTTGATTTTTCATGTCAGGTATGATAATAGCATATTTATGTATACCCGACAACCCCCGAACATCAAAAATTCCTCCTCGGGGTCGGCGACTCTCAAGATTCATCTTCTGGGCGCTTGTCCGATTATCCGTCATTTTCTCCAACGGATGGATCTGGAGTGCATCATACAGTCTTGCTTGCCTCCTAGCCGCACTATGGGTCTGAGTCATGGGAAAACCCTTTCCGTGTTGGTGCAAAACTTGATTGTCTCCCCAGCACCGCTATACCGCATAGCGGAGTGGGCCAACCCGTTTGAAGCATCCGCTCTGGGCTTGAATGAGTCGGAGAAAGAGGTTGTCAATGACGACCGGGTGGCAAGAAGCCTGGATGCCCTGGCCTCAGAACACGGCCGCAGTCTTTTCTTCCGTCTGGCCTTACGTATGATAAAACGATTTGAGCTTGAGACAGAACGGATCCACTTTGACACCACAACCGTAACATTCCATGGACGTTACAAAACATCGTTTAAAGAGCCGAAGATAACGCATGGGATTAATAAAGACCACCGGCCGGATCTGCGGCAGTTGGTTTTTGGTTTGAATGTAACCTCAGATGGAGCCGTGCCTCTAAGTCACCAAATCTACAGCGGGAATCGAACCGACGACACTGTCCACCGCGGCAATATAGATAATCTGCGGCAGCTTTTAGGACGAGAAGACTTCGTCTATGTGGCAGACAGTAAACTCTGTACAACTAATAACTTGCACCATATCGCCCGCTATGGAGGGAAATTCGTAACCGTTCTTCCTCGAACAAGACGAGAGGATAAAATCTTTAGAGAACGCCTGCGCCAAATAAAAGTCCGATGGCACCACATACTCACGATTCCAAACAAACGTCGTAAGGATTCGCCTCCCGATGTGTTCTATACCTCCTCTGAGGGACCTTCCCAGACAAAGGAAGGTTACCGTATCGTTTGGATTAAAAGCTCCCAGAAAGCCCTTCTGGACAAAGAGATAAGACTCCAATCCATAGAGAAGACTGAGATTGCTCTTGTACACCTGGCAGGAAAACTCAATAAACGTCATCTAAAAAACCAGAGAGCGATCAGCAAAGCCTACAAAGCAATCCTCGAAAGATATAACTGTCAGTCTTTTATCGATGTCAAAATCCGCCAAAAGACTCAGGTGGTTATCCGCCGTATGAGGCGGGGGCGGCCGTCTGAGAAAGATCCTGTAGACAAAATATCCTACCCGGTATTCAAACTGGAATTTATGCGGAATAAAGAAGGCATTCGTCGAGAGAGTCGAACAGATGGGGTGTTTCCCCTCATTAGCAATTTAACCACTGCGGGGAAAAAAGAAGTCTTGTTGATCTACAAGTATCAGCCCTATCTGGAAAAAAGATTCTCGCAGCTGAAGACAGATCACGAAATCGCCCCTGTCTATTTAAAGAAACCCAGAAGAGTAGCCGGATTAATTCACGCCTATTTCATTGCCATAGCGGCTGCATCTCTTATAGAAAGGCAAGTGCGTAAATCCATGGTCGAGGAGAAAATATCAGAACTCCCTCTTTTTCCGGAAGGGCGAACAACTAAAACACCTACAGCTATGCGTATTCTGGAAGCTTTCAGTGACTTATGCTGGTATGAGTTTGAAGGAACAAAGGAGCAGGCCGTTTTTCCTATAAAGTTATCTGCTTTACAGAAACAACTTCTCCGCCTTTTAGATCTGCCTGAAAATTTTTATAATTGATGGTATCATTATGACCATCTATGGATGGATTAATTCGAAAAATGCACATCTCTAAGTGCGGAACGTGGGTTTGATCAATAACCCAGAGAATTCTATAAACTGAATTTACGAAAAATGCTAGCTAATAAGCATAGAAAAAATTTTCTATTTCGCATGTTTTTCTTCGAAGTCTTCATAAATAGCTCTGAATTGGTCTAAAGCTGACTCAAGATTTTCCGCTATTTCTAATGCAAGCACATCAGGATCTGGCAGGTTCTCCATGTCTTCAAAGCTCTCATCTTTGAGCCAGAAGATATCCAAGCTCACCTTATCCCGTTGCATCAGTTCATCATAGGTAAAGCGCTTGAACCTCTCTGTTTCTTCACGCTGATGTCGGTTCTTAGGATTGTAGCACTGAATAAAATCCTCCAAGACTCCATACTTCAATGGGTTGGTCTTTAGGGTGAAATGCTTATTCGTACGGAGGTCATATATCCACAGCTCTTTCGTCCATGGGGTTTCACTGGCAGGCTTCCGGTCAAAGAACAGCACATTTGCCTTTACTCCCTGGGCGTAAAATACGCCTGTCGGCAATCTTAAAAGTGTATGTACATCACATTCATGCAATAGCTTGCGTCGGATGGTCTCCCCTGCCCCACCTTCAAAAAGCACATTATCGGGCACTACCATAGCAGCGCTTCCATTGATCTTGAGCAGGGTCTTTATATGCTGGACAAAGTTCAACTGTTTATTGGATGTGGTGGCCCAGAAGTCAGTTCTCTCATACTCGATTTTTTCCCTGACAGCCTTCCCTACTTCATTAATAATGGTGATGCTGCTTTTCTTTCCAAAAGGAGGATTTGTTAGCACTTGGTTATAGCGATGTCCCCTGTCGGATTCCAGTGAATCATCCACATCAACCAAACTTTCATCACCGCCGATGCCATGCAAGTAGAGATTCATCACGCAGAGTCTGGCCACATTATCTGCGATCTCGACGCCTTTTAAGGCGTGATATCTAAGATGCTGCTTCTGTTCTTTATCCAGTTGATAATGTTTGGCAATGTAACTGTGTGCGGATATGAGAAATCCCCCAGTCCCACAGGCGGGATCAATGATTTCCATTCCAGGCTCAGGCCGAATCACATCCACAATCGCATCAATAAGCGGCCTGGGAGTAAAATATTGTCCGGCTCCAGTTTTAATATCTTCAGCATTTTTCTGCAATAAGCCTTCGTATGTGTCGCTTTTTACGTCTACGCTCAGACCAAGCCAGGTCTCTTTATCGATCATGTCGATCAGGCGTTTTAGTTTGGCAGGATCTTGAATCTTGTTCTGAGACTTACGGAAGATCACGCCCATCACACCGGACTCTTTACCTAATTTTTCAAGGATATTGCGGTACTGGACCTCCAGTTCATTCCCGTCCTTGTTTAGCAGGCTGTCCCAGTTGTATTCGGCAGGAATCTTGGATTCCCGGTTGAAAGGCGCTTTGGTCTGCTCATCATCCATCTTGAGAAAGAGCAGGTATGTGAGCTGTTCTACATAATCACCGTAACTGACACCATCATCCCGCAGGACTTGGCAGTAATTCCACAGTTTCTGGACAAGGGCAGATGAGTTGTTTGACATTTAGAACATCTCCATTTGTTTGGATTTCTTTGGTTTGGCCTTTTCTGCCTTAATTCTTTCAAGCAAGACAGATGCAGGCTCATCGTTTGGATTTTGTGGCACCAATTTCCCTTCAAAAGCACGTTTTAGGATTGATTGGCGGAGGGATTGAGCACGCTTGAGTTCGTTTTCAATCATTGATTCAGATTCATCAATAATTGAAAACAACCGGCTAATTTCTTCAATGATAGTTTTTTGCTCAGAAAGGGATGGCAGAGGGATTGGTAGTATTCGTAAATGACCAAGAGGAATGAATTTTTGAGTAGTTCCTTTAATTAATTCCATTTTTATTAACAATCTTTCCAAAACAATACTTTCAAGCCAGTATTTAAGAAATTCTGGAATAATTGCTTTTTCGTTTTTCTTGAACAAACCAACATTCTTTATACTAAAATGATCCTCTGTATATACAACAATAGGATTTCCAATAGTGCCAATCATTGCATATAGAACATCGCCGATCTCTACGCCTGATCTGATGCTAATTTGTTTGTGATCTTCGTAGCTGATATTCCTAGTTGTCGAAAAATCTATTCCGTATGTTTTTAGATTTTTGGAAGTAACTAATGGAACGCCCTCATCTACATATTTTGGCGTATCATGTGTTCCATCCCTTACAGACGAACAAACCTGTTCTGCAGCAGCCCATACCCATCCCTTTGACAATTCAGACAAATTTGAAGTATCAGGTAATTTGGATTCTTTGTATTTGTCCTGCCAATTTTTGGGTGGCGTTTTGCCTTGGGCTTCGTACTTGGCTATCTGCTTGGCCTTCCACTTCTCACGACGTTCTTTCAGGATGCGTTCCAGTAGTTTGTCGGAAGGTTCAAGTTCGTCTTTATGCTGTTCTCTCCAATCTGCTGTGAACCTGCCTTCCACTGCTGCTTTCAGCACAGATTGGCGGTAGCGTTTCAGTTGGGCTCGCATCTGTTTCAGGGCTTCTATACCTGCATCCAGTTTGGTAAACAACTCCTCAATCTTGGCGACAATGCGTTTTTGTTCATGATATGGAGGCAATTTAAAAGGCAAATCCTTCAATTGCTTTTTTGTTACGCCAGATATAGTTGTCCCTCTATTCTGATACTTAAATACCTTCACAGTTTGTAGTAAGAAATAAAAAGCATATTTTGGATAAATGAAATCTTTATTTCCAAATAAAGCTTGAGAATCTTGACTAAAACACAAAGAGTATTCACATAGAGCTACTTTTCCAAGCCCTATTCTAGTAACAACAATCAAACTGTTTGATGGAACAAGATTTGTAGCTGAATTTTTGATCCCATTTTCTGTAACATTTTTTCTTGGTGAAATTTTTCCATTTTCAGTTATGTCTGCACTTGTGATCCAAGGAACTTCACCATTCCAATATTTAGGTTCATTTGTTGATGGAGTTCCCCCTCCAATAACAGAATAAATTTCATCTATAGTTGTTAGTATCCAAGATTTGGGCAATGTTGACATTACGCTGCAAGCACCTCATTTAATTCATCCAGGATGGCATCAAATTTGTCTCCAAACACATCGTAAGCTTTTGTCACCCCTCCCCTATCATAAAAGGGCACATTGTCGAAGTCATCAATGGTGATTTCCAAGCTGGTAGCGATGTGGTCTTTGATCATATTAAGCCATTCCAGTTGCTCATCTGCATAGAGATTGCCAGCTTTCTCCTGGTTAACCAGCCAATCTGCAAACCGCAACTCCACAGTATCCTGGTACGGAGATAGCTCATCCACCCTCTGCAGGCCAAACCTTACCAGCGAGATAATATCGGCAAGCAAAAACTCGGACCTGCGTTTTTTGACTTTATCCTTCTCAAGCTGCTCAAAGGCTCTCCATACATACTCAGTTTTCAGGTTGTAGGGTGGTTTTTTCATCGTATTCGACAGATTCCTGATCATCTCATAAGTCAGATGCCTTTTGTCGTAAGGCTGATTGTAAATGATCTGCAATGCCAGAACTTCATCTTTGTTGGCTTCCATAAATTCCCGGAAGGACTGCACAGCCTTTTTTGCCTGACCTGTATCTAATTCAGCGGAAATTATGGCATCCTGGCTCACCGTATCGATGATTTGGTACTGGAGTTTTTTGATCTCAATCAGTATATTCCTGAAGGCCGGATCATCAAACACAATGCAGGCTTCAGTCGTCAGCTCCTCTATAGCTTTTTCAATCTGCTCATCCGAGGGCGCTTCCACATCAAACATTTCTCTAGCTTTCTCCATTTGTTTGTCCTGGTCCACTGTATCAATAAGCTCATTAGTGATCTTTATTAAGGATTTTCCGTGAGCCGCTTCTTTCAACTCCTTATTCTGCTTCTCATCTAACTGAACATTTAATTTAGCCAGTCGTCCGGCCATTGTCATCAACGTATCTTCGTCCCTCTCCCCTATTGCGATGGATTGCACAAGTTTTTCGAAAGGAACGGATTTTTTGCGTTCTAAGGGTCGTGAGTCGGTCTTGTCGCTGTCGGTCACTCCAATGGCGTCTACAATGATGAAATGCGTCTTATGTGCCACGTCAGGCGTTACAGCCTGGAGGTCGGTCGGAGAGATCACACGGGTGCCGCGTCCTTTCATCTGTTCATAATACACCCGGGACTTCACATCCCGCATAAATAGGAGACATTCCAGGGGGCGGATATCCGTGCCTGTAGAGATCATATCAACCGTCACAGCAATGCGGGGATTATAAGAGTTGCGGAAGCTGGCGATGAGGTTCTCCGTCTTTTCTCCGGTTGTACGGTATGTGATCTTTTTACAGAATTCATTGCCTTTTCCGAATTCTTCCCGAAAAATCTGGACGATGTCTTCAGCATGAGAGTCGTCCTTGGCAAAAACCAGGGTCTTTGGGATTTCTGTGCGTCCGGGGAAGATCTCGGCAAATAACTTATTTTTGAAAGTACGGATCACTGTGCGGATCTGGTCGACAGCCACCACAGATCTATCGAGTGCTTTTTCGTCATATTCCAGGTCTTCATCAAGCTGTTCCCAGCGGATCTTACGGGTGTGGCGGTCGCGTTTGTCGATATGATAGCCCGCTTCGACTTTGCTGCCTTTTTCGGTGATTCTGGTGCGGATGCGGTAGACCTCATACCCGACATTGACTCTGTCTGCTACCGCTCGTTCATGATTGTATTCCATGACAAGGTTCTGGTTGAAAAAGCCGAATGTCTGCATGGAAGGTGTTGCTGTGAGGCCTATGATAAAGGCGTCAAAATACTCCAGGACCTGCCGCCACTGGTTATAGATGGAGCGGTGGCATTCATCGGTGATTATAAAGTCAAAAGCTTCAATGGGAATATTGGGATTATAGGTGACTTCTTTGATTTGATCCGTAGTCAGATCCGCAAGGGGTGTTTCATCCTGGTCTGGATCGATTTCTCTGCCTTTAAGCATCGAGTACAACCGCTGTATGGTTGTGATGCATACTTTGCTGACAGGATCTATTGTAGGGCCTGATAGAAGCTGGACATTGTAGAGCTCGGTGAATTTTCTGCCGTCATCGGGTGTGATATATTGGGCGAATTCTCCGCGAGCTTGTCTACCAAGAGTCCTTCGATCGACAAGGAAAAGGATGCGTTTGGCTTTGGCAAATTTAATCAGGCGGTATACGAAGCTGACGGCTGTGTATGTCTTGCCGCTGCCGGTGGCCATTTGGATTAACGCGCGGGGCCTTGCTTCCTTGAAGGAGATGTCGAGGTTGGTGATGGCTTCAATCTGACAGTCGCGAAGACCGGAGGTTATGAGGGGAGGGAGATTCTGGAGGCGTGCCCTTAATGTGGCATCCTGTTCGGCCCATTCTAAAAGTGTTTTAGATTGATGAAAGGCAAATAGGCGTCTTGAGAGAGGATTTGGGTCTTTCTCATCTCTGAAATATGTCTCGGAGCCGGTGCTTTCATAGGCAAAGGGTAATGGTGATGAAATATGGGGAACGTTTGCCGGAAAGTTGCGGATATATTTAGCAGTCTGTTCCGCAACTCCGCTTAATGTGCTGCCAGTGGGTTTGGCTTCGACGACGCCGATGGCTTTTCTGTTTGCAAATAATGCATAATCAACAGGACCAGCGTTTGTGGGAAATTCCCGGACGGCAACTCCAGGTCCAGCACTTAGATTAATTTTCTTGTGGTCTTGTATGTCCCAGTTTGCCTTTTCAAGCTGTTTATCGATATCCTGTCTAGCTTGTTCTTCCGGTTTCATCTGGCTTTAATTTGGAAACCCCTTACAAAAAGTGCTAACCTCTCATTCGATTCCCAAGAGAATAAGATTATAGAAATTATGATATTTTGGCAAGGATTATGAGATGTCTGTTTATTTGGGAAAGCAGTCAGGCTAATAATTCTCGTCTATAATAAAAAACCCCTGGATCGTAACCCAGAGGTGGCTAGTGAGAAATTCTCACCAGGGATGATTCCAATAATAAGATAGTGAAACCGATGCCATTTGTCAATAGCAAAAAAAAATATGGAATAGTCTTTGTTTTCATCATAACGGACATTCTATAAATGAAGGAATTTCTCTGAATTTCTCACAAACATATTCATCAAACATACCTTTAGATATTTTCCTGATTCTCTCCCCTATCCTTGAATTCAATAGATGAGAACGTCTTTCTAAGATTTAGAGCGAAATAGAATGCTTGACACTAGTATTAATAATGATATCATATATTGGAGTTAGAAAATGTCATTACATAGTGATCGATATACCTACAGGATCACTTGGTCCGAAGAAGATAAGGAATATGTCGGACTTTGTGTTGAATTTCCGAGTCTGAGCTGGCTTGCTGATAGTCCGGAGGCGGCATTGGAAGGGATCCGAAAGATTGTTGCAGAGGTTATTCAGGATATGAGATCAAAAGGAGAAAACCCTCCCCTACCACTTTCCAGTAAAAAATTCAGCGGAAATTTTGTTGTGAGGATTCCGCCGAGTGTTCACCGACGGCTGGCGATGCAGGCTGCAGAAGAAGGGATCAGCCTCAACCGTCTCGCCAGTGAAAAGTTAACCCAATAATGTTAAAATTGTGTGAAGATTCTAGCCCTTGATCTTCAACTCAAATTTAAAGCCTTTATATTGCTCAACAAGGGTTACTAAAAGCTCTAGCTCATCTCCTTCGGGAGTTGTTTGGTTCTGCCTCCATTAACTCATCAATGCGGGATAGTGCCTTCTGGTAGTCTTTCTCAGTTTAATTACTTTTATAGTCATCTTATTTCCTCAACCTTTAATTAATTCTCATAAAGTCATGTAGAATAATTTTTGTAGAGTTGTTAATATCAGATGAGGCTGCGATACAAGCCGCATAAGAAAATCGACAAGAGGTTCCGGGAAAAGGGTGAATCGATAGGCAGAAATAACAGCCGCTTTTACTCAAGTGATTCGGCTGTATAATGTATGTTCGGGAGAGCAATGAATCGTTTGGCAGGGGATTTCACCGAAAAACAAGGCCAGTACCTGGCATTCATTTACAACTATACTGTGATGAATGGAAGACCTCCGGCAGAGGCGGATTTGCAAAGATTTTTCCGGTCCACACCGCCGGCAATTCACCAGATGATTCTGAAGCTGGAAGAAGAGGGGCTCATCAGCCGAAGACCTTCCGAAGCGCGCTCGATCAGGTTGTTGGTGGAGACTGACAAGATCCCCAGATTGGTGGAACCGAAGCGGTCCAGGGGAAGCGCTTGACACTCGAACTGACCACTGATATTGTTTCTCTTGGCCTCGGCAGCCTATCTATGAGTTTGTCGTTTTTGCATTATAGATGAAATGAAATCCGTTTCAGTCCATAATTATTCGAAAGACAAGTACTATCCTCGCGTGGTCCAAGCGATCGCAAGAATCCTGATCCGCTCTGACGTGGTCATACCTGTTGATGTATTAATGGAAACGGGGAATCTTACGAAGAAGAATTACGATTCCTGGCATAAGGGGCAGGTTCCGTATCTTGAGCGTGTATTCGAGGACAGTTTATCCAAGGCGAGCCGGATCTTGCGGATTATCGGTTTTCACGTGCATGATCTGAACATGGTACCCAGGAGGACAGTTTACCGGCAGAAGGGTAATGGCAAGAGACACCTTTTGCGCTTCTCCAAATCAGGAAACAAGAGATTGGAGGAAGCTTATGCCACGCACTATGTATGGAACCAATCCCAAGAAAAAAAACGAGAGATAATTGATCGGGCGATCCCGGACCATGGGCTGGAGTAGGATGCTCGTTACACTCGCACCTCTCAGCCCGATCGTTAGCGCGCTAGAAACAGAGGGAACGAAATGGTACTAACGGTTGATAACGACTCCCAAAAAATAATCGCGGCATTACACAATGCTGACAGGATAGAGAAATACGAGTACATAATTACTGCTTGTCAAAACCCTGTTTGTACTTGCGGAGTTGTATATTTGTATCTTATCCCATTACTTACTAAAAACGGAAATGAACGGCACTTGTCTCCTCGAAAGGTAGAGATTGATATCGGCAAAAAATCACTGGGATATCAGGATAAAAAGAAAGTCCCCAAAAAAAACTTGGAATTTGCTGAATTCTTTCTCAACAAATTTGACGAGAATGATTTCAAAATGCTGTATGAAAGGCATTTCGTAATTAAGAATAAAATTACCGAGGAAGCCGACCTCGATTCAATAGATTTCTATTTTGAATTTGATAAAGTTGAATATAAGGGATTGATGTACGCGTATAATGATGTCCTGCCATATGGTGACCAATTGATTATCACTCTAAACGAAATGGAATATATCGTTTTCGATCAATATTGCCTCTTGCCTCATTGTTCATGTATGGACACAATCTTGAGTATTTTTTCTATAGACAAAATTGGAAGAACAGCTGAAGAATTATATGTCATTTCACTCAAATACAAAAAGAAAAAGTGGGAAACGATAGAAAAGTGTTCACCTTATCTAAATTTGAATGCCGCAAGGTCTGCTATTGAGTCCCAATATCCAAACATCTACAAGCGATTTCAAAAAAGGCATGTCAAACTTAAAACTATCTATTCATATTGTAAAAAGAGACATTATACCCCGGAGCGAGAGCTTCAACTTCCGAAAGTTGGCAGGAATGATCCATGTCCATGTGGCAGTGGAAAAAAATACAAGAAGTGCTGTTTAATGAGATCATAATAGGTTTCTTATCGGCAAAGCTCGGTATAGCCGCACGAGTGGCCATTCACATTCCACCGGATGAACTTGATATAAAAAAACATTATTCGCAAGTAAAGAGATAAACGATGCCATACACAATTTTCAATAGTCGTTTTCCCGATGTGGCTGAGCATGAAACTCGATCAGTTACTTTGCTTAAGCCTTCCAAATATAACTTACCGCCAGCACGTTATACTTTTCTCGAGATGTTTTGCGATGAGCCTGGATGCGACTGCCGCCGGGTTTTTTTCTCTGTAGTGTCATCTCTTAGAAAAGAAGTCGAGGCGGTCATTGCCTGGGGATGGGAAGAACGAGAATTCTATGTAAAGTGGATGGGAGACGATGATCCGCTTATCATCGATGACCTTAAAGGTCCGGTGCTGAACCTTGCAAGTCCGCAATCGAATCTAGCCCCTGCCCTTCTAGATCTGTTCCGAGAGTATTTACTCCAAGATACTGCTTACATAGAAAGGGTTAAACGACACTATAAAATGTTTCGCCGAGATATTGACAACAAAGCTAAGAGAGGAGTTCGGGGAAAAAAGAGAAAAAAAGGAAAAGGAAGATCCTGATGCCTTCTTCACCATAAAAATGGTATTAACTTGTATTTGACATTTTCTGCGTATTCAGCGTATCCCGGCAGTTCTTTTTTCAATGTGGCATCTTCTAATGCAGTTCGGACGATTAATAAAATACCAATAATTCCGGAAAAAACTAATCCCCAAAATGTACCCAAAGCAATCCCGGTGAATAATATCTTTATTCATATCATACCCATCATTTCAAGCTGAGATTATTAGCAGTGGAACAACTCTAGTTTTAGTCTCGAATTTTTAGAACAAAAAGGAGATCCTCCGGCAAAAAGTCTTCGATCCGAACGACCTCAAGGCCAGCCTCTCCCCTGCCCCATAATTCAATAGGATTTATTTTCTTCCGAACCTTTTGTGTCAGTGCAAACAGTATGTTTTTATTGAAACCCCCGTTTCTTTAGTAAAGGCTCGATCTTGGGTTCGCGTCCGCGGAAGTTTATGTACATGGACATGTAGTCCGCCGTCCCATTTTTCTCCAGTATGCTTGTTTTAAAAGCATTCACAGTTTTTTGGTCAAACAGGCTGGTCTCTTTAAACGCCTCAAAAGCATCACAATCCAGCACTTCTGACCAGATATAGCCATAGTAACCGGCGGCATATCCCCCGACGATGTGCATGAAATAGGTGCTCCGATACCTGGAGATGATCTCTGGGATCAGCCCGATCTCATCGAGATAATCTTTTTCGAATTGATTGATATCCAGGTCTACACGACGATGGCCTTTTGTGAAATCAACGGGACCGGCTTTTGTGCTGAATTCCCGGATGGCAATTCCTGGTCCGGCACCTAAATTGATATCCTGACGGTCTTGGATGATCCAATTGGCCTTTTGTAGTTTATCGTCGATGTCTTGTCTGGTTTGTTCTTCCGGTTTCATCTGGTTTTGATTTGGGAACCCCTTGTAAGAAGTCCTAACAACTCATTCGATTCCCAAGAGAATTAGATTATAGAAATTTAGATATTTTGGCAAGGATTTCACATCTTAAAAAAATATCTTATGAGAATAGATTTAAAATTATAACGTCCTTATATATAATGAGGAGGGAGAAAATGATGAAATTAAAGATAATTTTGGAACCAAGTGCTGATGGAGGATATTCGGTCACTGTCCCTTCTTTACCCGGCTGTATCAGTGAAGGCGATACAAGAGAGAAGGCACTTCATAATATCAAAGAGGCCATTCTTTTATATCTGGAACCGGTCGAGGATGATTTGAATTTTTCTGCTGATTCCGAAATTGTCGAAATATCTCTATGACAAAAGTTCCTAGCCTCAATTATGACCGGGTTATTCAAGCACTTCGAAGAGACGGCTGGGTAGTTGTCCGTCAGAGAGGAAGTCATATCCGATTGCAAAAATCATCGAAAATGGAGACATTGAAGCTGATCGTGCCAGCCCATCGGCCTATCAAACGGTCGACTTTAGCGCACATCTTGAAACAAGCAGACCTAACGGTTGATCAATTCAAGAAACTTGTCTAATTTCCCCTTCATAAAAAAATAGCGACTGGGTGTAGGGCCTTTTCGGCCTTTCGATAAGACGCTTAGCGACTCGTCCCAGACGCATATCAATAGTAGTTTAATATCCTTGTTAAGTCAAAAAATTTCTTAAAGGAATCCAACTCAAATTATAGATTTCAGAGATTCTGCAACATATGTGATTTTCGTCCTTTTGTCCTCATCCAGGCCTTCAAAATCATCAATCTCTAACCATCCTTCATTAAGCAATCTTCCAAAGACAAAAATCAGTTGGGAGTATCTGTAATCATATTTATCGTTGATCCCTCGTCTTTTTTCTTTAAGAAAATCATGGAGAAGCCAAATATCCTCAAGTGCTTTAATTGCATTTGCTCGTTCTTTGACTTCATGCATAAGGCTATCAAGTTCCTTTTCATAGGTCTTATCAAAGGCTCGTCTGGCAGCGGCTTTTTCTTTTTTTGGCCACATGACTCACTCCTTTCTATTTAAAACGGGTTTCTTTATTGGGTATTCATTTTCTTCATATTGCTCGACAAGAGTTACCAAAAGATCTAATTCATCTCCCTCGGGAGTACTCGGTTCTGCTTCCATTAACTCATCAATGCGGGATAATGCCTTCTGGTAGTCTTCCTCAGTTTTTATTACTTTTATAGTCATCATATTTCCTCAACCTTTCTTGACAACCCAAATGGTCAGCTCATCATCCTGAATGGAATAGATGATGCGGTAGCTGCCCTGGCGGATCCTAAACCGATCCTGTCCCGAAATTTTTTCACATCCCCGGGGTCTGGGATCAGCAGCTCGTGTTTCGATACGTTTTATTATGTTCTTTTATCATAGGGATCCAATATTTTAAACTCGAAATGCCAACCTTCCCACTCTTCAAACATTTGACCAAATTTTTCCATTGTGATTCTTTTGCCATCTATAATAAAGACTCTATCATATACCGTATCTTCAAAATCATCATTCCACTCAATTCTTCCGCGCAGAATTTGTTTATTGCCGATTCTCCACTTGCCATCCCGTTCTTTTAAATGCCTTTGGTTGAGCCCTCTTTTTATTTTTTTTATGAGGTGCTCTTTAGCAATTTCCGGATCAGTATCAAAATCAAACATCATTTTGAAATAATATCCTTGCAAACTGTCCTTTTTTACCTCAATCGCCTCTGCAATAAGTCCGGCCCCTAATTCAAAGGTTGCCAGTTTGAATTTATACTCTCTTTTCCATTGATCTTTTATTAATATATCTTCACCGCTCTCAAGGGTGCTATGAATTACAACATCACCATCAATATATTTATACATTTATTACTCCATTATTTTATTGCATAAGATTTTTCATACAGCGCACTATTCAATGTGTTGAAAAATTTCCTTAAATTCATTATGAATTCTCTTGCCATTGATTTATCTTTTTTTTGTATTGCATTATCCTATCAATATAAATGTGGGATTTCAATCCTTCTGGTCTCCCGACACACAGACATCTCTCCCCTACTCTCGATATTGAAGGAACAGATGTCGAAAATGGCTTGACACCTCAGAAAAGGCTATTATTATAGCCATATAGGAGAAGAAATCATGAAAGTGGCAAATACGGTTGACTTAAAAAATAAGACAAACAAACTTCTGGCTGAGGTGATGAAAGGGAACCCTCTAATCATCACATACAGAGGAAAACCGGCCGCCTCTATGCTTCCTCTCACCGAAGACGACCTGGAAGATTTTATCATCGAGCATAGCCCTTCTATCCGAAAAAAAATTAAACAGGCTGAAGATGACATCAAAAAAGGAAGAGTCATGTCTCTGGATGATTATTTATCCCGCTCAGAAGAGCAGAATTGAAAAAATTCATCATCCAGCTCACCCATTCAGCTGCAGAGGATCTGGATCGTATCCCTGAAGCCCGACGCATAAATGTTATCGCTATAATCAAAAAACTCTCTTCCAATCCTTATGCTTCCGGTCCCAATATCAAAAAACTCAAGGGATTCAAAATGCCCCTTTATAGAATTCGTTCATGCGATTATAGAGTCCTCTACAGGGTGCAAACCGTCCATATTATGCGTGTGGTCGATCGCAGAGACCTCGATAGAATCATTAAAAGGCTGAAGCTGTAATGGTATTCTTTTATCGATGATATCTAACCTATGGTGCATAAGAATGAGTATCTGGTAAACTGGAAAGCAAGAATGACTGAATATCAAAAAAGAAGACAAAAAGCTCAGTTGAAAAAACGAAGAAAAGAAAAGGAAAAGAGAAAAAAACAATCCCGCTTTTCTAGCATTAATGAAGATGCCCACAGCGCATACCTTATCAAGAATGCCAAGAGCTACCCCTTATTTGAGTGTTTGATTAACACCGATTGGCAAGATAAGGGAATGGCACACATATTTTTATCGCGCAAACAGCCCAACAACAAATTGATTCTCGGCGTTTATCTTGTCGATATATTCTGTCTTGGCCTAAAAAATACATTTTGCAATGCCAATCTGTCCATGGAGGAATATCAAAACCTGAAACTTTCATTCCCTCCTGAATCAACTCTAACCGCCTGCTCTCCGGGAAAAGCTTGTAGGATTATCATCGGCGCGATCGAATATGCAAAAAAAATTGGTTTTAAGCCTCAAAAGGATTTCGATTTATCACAATACGTCCTTGAGGGATTACAAAATAATGATTATGATCTGACATTAGAATTTGGCAAAGATGGCAAACCTCTCTACATAGCTGGCCCTGATGACGACTTCGAGGCTATCATAGAGACCTTAAAAAAAAATGTTGGAGAAGACAACTTTCATTTCATCGCTCCATTGCTTTAAACATATCATGCCATGTTACGGGCTGTGGTGGAGACTGTCCCAGCTGTTTCCAAGGAGAGTATTGTGACTTTATAAATGAGGTTTGGACTCATGAAAAGATGGAAGCAGAATTGAGGCGACGCTGTGAGCATGCCGCCGGCCTTAAGCATCTATAGAAGCATAGCTATTAAATCATACAAGTAAGACTGCAGTACTTATCGCCCTTTTGGAGAATTCAGAAAGGAACGGAGAGTATGAGTTATATCTTTTCATTTGTGCGGAGTCAATGTAGAATGAGTTACAAAAAATGGATAAAAATACATCGAAGTCTAATCTGGAAAAGAATTACGGCGAATACCTTGGCGATGACGATGAAAAGAATGGTTTTGATTCAGAAGAGGATGACATTGATGAAGAAATCGATTTGGAAGATGATTTAATTCCGGATGGGAATGAAACCCATCGAGAGGAAATCATCGGCCCGCATACCCGGACGATCGAAATCGAGCATGTAATAGGCGAACAGACCTTAATCCAAAGCTTATCCGTTCCACGACGGCGGCCGTGCAAAAAAGTCTATCAATTCAAGCTCACTCTTCTCGGCACCGATCCGTCAGTCTGGAGAAGAATCCAGGTCCCTGAAAGCTATGCGTTCTATGATCTCCACGTGGCCATACAGGATGTCATGGCGTGGATGGACTATCATCTCCATCATTTCGAAATCCCTATCAAAGGACAAAAAAGAACCAGAGTACATATTGAATGTCCCTGGTTCACGCCCTGGGAAATGGAAGACGATTGCCTCATCACAACCGAAGTACCCATCAAAGAGTATCTCAAGAATTCCTCTGACTGGGCTATCTACCGCTACGACTATGGCGACGGGTGGGAGATCAATGCCATCCTAGAGAAAATCCTTCCTAAAAGAAAGAACATAGCTTATCCTGTTTGTATTGACGGAGAACTCGCCGCACCTCCAGAGGATTGTGGCGG
This sequence comes from uncultured Eubacteriales bacterium, assembly GCA_964540205.1. Taxonomy (GTDB): domain Bacteria; phylum Acidobacteriota; class Aminicenantia; order Aminicenantales; family Aminicenantaceae; genus WTAW01. The sequence continues at coordinate 16,822 of CAZIMJ010000368.1, forward strand.
AATTCCCGGCTACTATCAATGCATCAAGACCTTTGAAGCCGCAGATGACTTGGATAGACTTCCTGATACAGAAGAGAAGGAGGAGTTTGTGGAGCATCTTGTCTGGCTCAGTGGTTGGAATCCCTATCTATTAAATCTCCAAAAAATTGATTTTGAAAGCCCTAGAGATCGCTTCAAGAAGGCTCTAAAATAATAAGAAGACTAACTATAGCGAAATTACAGCTGTTCCCATTGGAGTTACCCGATGTCCATTTCCTTTTTGAAGCACAAACTTATCGATCCTAATCAACCGGCCCGGCGTTTGTGGAAAATTCCCTAATGGCAATTCCTGTGCTATTGAAGGATTTCGGTTTAGAGCCATTCGATTTCTATGAGGTTTTCAATTTTCCTAAAATCCGGATCTCCCGTTACCAAGCACGCGTTTTCTTTCTTCGCTGTCATAGCAGCGAAGCAATCGGCATAAGATATTGCGAATTCAGCTTTGATTTTTGCAGCTTCAATAACTTCTTGAATTGAGTTCTCTACCCTCTGAATCGGTAAGCTAGGAAGAATAATCTGACTGAAGAAATCTGCTGCATCTGTCCCCCTTTCTCTGGCAAGAATATAATAAACCTCCCCAACGTTTATATCATTGATGAATATTTGTGGGTTTTTCTCTGAAAGAAGATTCTTGACTTTGTCGAAACGTGCTTCTTGTTTAAGATAAGCCAGTAGAGCGAATGAATCAAAAACTCTTTTTATCTTCATGGAGGGCATCCGTTTTTCTATCTTTTAAAAGCGTTTTCGTCAGTGAAGATCCATTCTTGAAAATCCCGCAATAGAATTCAACTGAATTCTCAGGTAAAGGATGAATTTCAACGTGGCCGTCGACAGCCTTTACCATAACCTTTGTCCCGGTGTTGATTCCGACTCTGTCTCTTACTTCTTTAGGTATCACTACCTGCCCCTTAGAGGAAGTGGTCACGATTGACATTGGGTAAGACCTCCTTAATTATGTCTAACGAATTAAAATAAGTTTAACCCAAATCATAAGTTATTGTCAAGTTATTATTGTAAAACCATGATATGTGTCATACTACTAAATAGATTTGTGTTTACAATAGAAGAGTCTTCATTTTCGTCGAGCTGTATCAATGCCTTATGACGAAGGAATTTTGCTGTTTTTCTCACTGCCTTATTCCACAAAATTTCCTTTGGATATCTTTCCAAGATGGAAAGCCTTGATAGCAAAAAGAGATAATATGCGATTTGATTTCTAGTTTCGTGTGGGAAAATATCTAATGAGAAGAGATCTAGAGTTTTGGCAAAAATACACACGCTGTTAGGTTTTGAATAACGCTAGATCTACCTCCTCCCATGCCCTCATATTCAACAGGTTCCTGTGGAAGTTGTGATACTTCCAACATTATGCTTGACAATAGTATCAATAATGATATCATATAAATGAATGCGATTAAAAACATCCTCTTAAGGATGAATCGAAAACCTAAGAATGTCAGATTCAAAGACCTATGCAAAGTCTGTGATTATTATTTTGGAGTCAGAAAATGGTATCACAAAGTGATCGATATACATACAGAATTACCTGGTCTGAGGTAGACAAGGAATATGTCGGTCTGTGTGTTGAATTTCCCTGCATGAGTTGGCTGGCAGAAAGTCCGGAATCAGCTTTGAAAGGAATCAGAAAAGTCGTTGAAGATGTTATAAAAGATATGGTATACAGCGGAGAATCTCCTCCTGAACCTCTTTCCTGCAGAAAATTCAGCGGCAAATTTATTGTATGAATTCCACCTGAAGTCCACAGGGGCCTTGCCATTGAAGCCGAAGAAGAAGGGATCAGCCTTAATCGACTTGTAAGTGCAAAACTCAGCCAATAATAAGTCAGCAACCATAAGGAGATCATGAGTTACGATATCTGGTCGAGATTTGATTTTCTGTGGTGGATAGAGCCTTGCAATTGACTTCAGCGTTTTTCCTGTGATACGGTCATCGAAAGATGTCAGTGGGTGGAAATTGTAGAAAAAATGAATAGTTCTGCCATAGAAATATATTGCAAAGATATCGAGAAATGGCCAGAGAGCTGGAAAATTGTTAAACAAGATATTAAATGCGGAAATAAAATTGTCGAATCTGTATTTATTACATTTATAGAATTTATCATAGATAAAGGACTTTCAAGAAAGACGATAAAAAAGCATATTGATAATTTATGGTTATTAGGTGGAGAGATAATTGACAGAGTAAATCGTGATGAAGAACTTAGGAAATTGGAACCAAAATTGTTAGTACAAAAATTCATTGATGATGAAGGTGGCCCTTATTCAAGGCATATTGACACGGAAGCAGAAATAAAATCTTTTGATTCGACTTGTAAAAAGTTATTTAAATTTATGAAAATACAACAAAGATGAAAAAGATATCATCCTCAAACCACAAGAATGATAAGTATTATGAAAAAGTAGTCAAGGCCTTTAACGAGCTCTTAAAACGAGAATCTGTGGTAGCTCCAGTAGATGCGTTTATGCAGATGGGAAATCTTAATAA
>CAZIMJ010000369.1:0-10782 GCA_964540205.1 uncultured Eubacteriales bacterium
CACCACATAATTGGAACACTTAATAACGCAATGTGATTCATGCCATCATGGTTTCTGGTCGGTTTGCTCACTGAAAGAGGATGTTGACAGAATTTTGAATGAAGAGTACCTTTTATTTGAGGAGCGATGGATAAATCTAAGGTTGTGATCGTCAGAAAGCGCAACAATCAAAGTACGATCCTTACAGATCCTGAAGCCATCAGAGAGATGTATCTGCAGGGTTTGACAGCTCTGACAGACCAAAAAAATCCAGGTGACGCGCTTCATATTTTCTTCAAAGACAAAGACCGAGTGGGTATCAAGATCAATACAATCGGCGGTAGATCGATCTCTACGACACCCGAAACGTCCCTATCTTTGGCAAAACTCCTCACTGACAAAGGATGGAACGCAGACAATGTTCTCATCTGGGACAGGACTAACCGCGAGCTGAAAGAGGCAGGATACAGTTTGAATATGAACCAGACAGGAATCAAAGTCTTCGGCACGGATTCCAACAGCGTGGGCTACAACAGGAACCTCATTGCCTTTCTGAATATCGGGAGTCTCTTCTCATCCATCCAGGCCGACACCATTACGGCTTCTGTCAGTCTGGCTATATTGAAAGACCACGGATTAGCAGGTGTGACTGCGGGGATGAAGAACTATTTTGGTGCTATCCATAATCCCAATAAATATCATGACAATAATTGCAATCCTTTTATCGCAGAGCTGTTCGGCACTCCGATGATCCATAACAAACACAGGATCTCGATCCTCGATGCTCTGAAAGTCCAGTATCACCGTGGTCCTTCCTCCCACCCCAAATGGGCAGAAAACTACGGTGCTCTGGTATTCAGTCAGGACCCTGTCGCTGCCGACACAGTTGGCTGGCAGATCATAAACAAACTCAGGGAGAAAAAAGGACTTCCCTCTTTGGAAGAGGAACAGAGGCCCCCCAAGTACCTGCACACAGCTGAAAGAATGGGGCTAGGCACATCCGATCTTGAAAACATCAATATTATTGAGACAGAGGTATAAAGATCCGATGAACAGACGCAAATTTTTAAAAACGACCGGATGTGCAGGACTTACGATGGGCTCAGGAATGAGTGGTTGGCTCATGGACCTCTACGCCTTTCACGATGAAACAAACCTCTCCGAGGTGGAAGCCCGGTATTATAAAAAACACCCTGACCGGGAGATCGAGTGTGTTCTGTGCCCACGGTTCTGCAAGCTGGGAGATAAAGAGAGAGGGTACTGCGGTGTTAGAGAAAACAAAAACGGGATCTATTACACGCTGGTGTATGGGAAAGCATGTTCGGTTGCTGTCGACCCCATAGAAAAAAAACCCATGTTCCACTTTATGCCAGGGAGCTCTGCTCTGTCCCTAGCCACTGCAGGTTGTAACGTGAATTGCAAGTTCTGTCAAAACTGGGAGATCTCACAAGTCAGGCCTGAGCAGGTGCGCCATGTGGACTTCGCGCCTGCCGCAGTTGTCCGAGCGGCTAAGCAGTATAAGGCCCCAGTGATCGCATACACCTATTCGGAACCCATCGTATTCTATGAGTATATGTACGACACTTCTATCGAAGCCCGGAAAAAAGGGATAAAGAATGTGGTCATCACCGGGGGCCATGTCAACCCAGAACCTCTTGAAGAATTGATAGGCGTCGTGGACGCCATAAAGGTCGACTTAAAAGCTTTCACACAGAACTTTTATACGGATTATGTAAGGGGCGAACTCCAGCCGGTCCTCGAGGCCATTAAAATCATTTCCCGGAGAAAAACATGGCTGGAGATCGTCTATTTGGTCATCCCCACTCTCAATGACAGCGAAGCGGAGATCCGTCGCCTGAGCCAATGGATACTCAAAGAGGTTGGACCCGATGTGCCGCTCCATTTCTCCCGCTTTCACCCCATGTATCTCCTCAAAAACCTCCCACCCACACCGATATCCACTCTAGAAAAAGCAAGGGATGCCGCCCGTAAAGAAGGGATCAACTATGTCTACATCGGAAATGTACCCGGACACGAAGCGGAAAACACATACTGCCCCAAGTGTTTCAACATGTGCATCGAGAGAAGAGGCTACACGATCAAGACATCGAACGTGAAGAACGGAAAATGTAAATTCTGTGGCAACCCTATCCCTGGCGTTTGGACCTGATTTTCAGTCCCGGTGAATCCGAGGCCATAAAAAATCAATGAATACTCTGGATTCTGGGAATGGACTTCTGTATTCTATTAATGTGACGAAAGGTGAAAGGGTTCCCCCATTATTGCTGGGATTTCTGGCGATCTCGTTCCAGATCGTGTTGCTGCGGGAGTTTTCCGCTTTTTTTTATGGCAATGAGATCACTTTCGGCATTGTTTTGGGGACATGGCTACTCTGGGGAGGACTGGGCAGCATTTTTGGTGAAAAAGCCGCGTATTCCACTAAAAGATTTGCGCTGGTATTTCAGTTTGTCCTCTTCCTTTTTCCCCTCTGCCTTCTCTGTTTGAGATTCTCTCGCTTTTGGCTGAATATCTTACCGGGAGAGATGGCAGGACTTTTTTCCATGTTTGTTTCGGCACTGGCGCTCACACTGTTTGTGAGTTTCCCCCAAGGTGTGCTCTTTGTGTTTAACGTCAAGTCCCTCGAAGGGGACTTGACCCAAACTTATTTCCTGGAGTCTGCAGGGGCATCGCTAGGTGGATTGATCACCTATTTTGTGTTCATCCCAATCCTATCCAACTGGCAGATGACATCCATTATCTGCATTCTTGGGCTAGCTCTTGTATTCCTATTCATAAAAAATGGCGCAAGGAAGTATTCTTTAATATTGCTTGTTCTTTTTTTTGTGGCTTTTTTTGTGTTTGACCTACCCAGCCAAAAGATCTTCTGGAAGCCGTTCACGCTCATCCAGAGCAAGGACTCCCGCTACGGCAAACTCCAAGCTATACAAACAGAAGAACAGGTCTCACACTACAGCAATAATGTCATGATGTTCTCTAATCCCGACTTGGCCGCTTCCGAAGAATCTGTGCACTATGCCATGTTCCAATACCCTGAGGCAGAAAACATCCTTCTCATCGGAGGTGGTGTCGGAGGCGGCCTGGAGCAAGCCCTTAAATACTCCAGAGCCTCCATCGATTATGTGGAGCTCGACCCTGAGATCATACGATTCTCGCTCACGTATCTCCCCCGATCTGAGAGGAAAGTGTTCCAGGATCCCCGGATCCAGGTCCACTATCGGGATGGACGGGCCTTTCTCTCCCACTGCACTCAAAGATATGATGTGATCATCCTGAATCTCCCGGAACCCACTACAGCACAGATAAACCGCTTTTACACGAAAGAATTCTTTCTCATCGTCAAAAACAGACTCACTGGAAACGGTGTCTTTTCCTTCCGTGTTCCCTCGGCCGAAAACTACATCAGTTCAGAATTGCAGGACTTCCTCTCCTCTCTCTTTTTTACATTGAAGGGAGTATTTCCTTATGTCGAAATTGTACCGGGAAACACCAATATATTTCTCGCCTCGCGCCGCTCTCTCTCATTGGAATATGGAGAGATCGCAAAAACCATCGAAGATCTAGCCCTGGAGAACACCTACGTTATTCCTCAACTCCTCATCGATAGACTCTCGCCTTTACGGATCAGTCTTTTGAGAGAAACCGTATCGAACGGAAAAGGAAAAATCAACCAAGACTTCGCGCCCATCAGCTATTTCTATAGCGCGGTCCTTTGGAGCTCTCAGTTTGGGGGCAGCGAAGCCAGGTTTTTCAGCTCCCTATCCCGTCTGAGCCCTTTTTGGCTGCTCGACCTGCCTTTGATCCTTTGTCTTTTGTTTCTGCTCTTCCTCGGGTTGCAAAAGAAAAAAACATATTTCTTGATGACGCCCCTGGCTGTTTTGGGATTTACTACCATTGTCACAGAGATTCTGCTGATTTTTTCCTTCCAGACATTATATGGGTACCTCTACCAGAGGATCGCGATTCTTTTTGCTGCATTCATGATAGGACTCAGCACAGGATCTTTTTATGGAAAAAAGAGGGAAACTGTCCGGTTTGAGCGGCTCCTTCTCATTCAATCAGGATTCATTCTCCTTCTCTTTGCCTGTTTACTCCTGTTAAAACTCCCACCTCCGGAAATCTTGTTTTTCGTGATCCTTTTTTGCCTGGGATTCCTTGGGGGTGACCTCTTCATCGTATCCAATCGACTCTACATCAAAGAAAAACAGAACTATGGAATGGGGTACGGCCTGGACTTGGTGGGCTCATTTGCAGGCGCTGTGATCGTGTCTTCAGTGATTTTTCCTCTCGTCGGGCTCTTGCCTCTTCTCAAATACCTCATCCTCCTGAATTCGTTCTGTCTCCTCTTCCTATTCTGGGGCCTAAAAACTCAAGATTTTTAGGGATCGGCAGTTTTTATGAATAGAGCCTTGACAGGTATAGACAATTATGTTTTACTGTCTAGTTTTATATATTTCTATTAATTTGACCTTCGTATAATAGGAAGGATTTATAACCGAAAGGTCGGCTTACATGAGAGTCAATATCTCAAAAAAACAAACCGGAGGCTCTTTTGTCCGCAAGGTCGAAGAATTGAGTGGACAAAATCTGATGGTCTGCTACCAATGCGGTAAATGTTCAGCAGGATGTCCCGCTGTCTCGGAAATGGACATACTCCCCAACATGATCATCCGCTTTGCCCAGCTAGGCTTTAAGGATGAGCTTCTCAAGTCCAAAGCCATCTGGGTATGCGCCTCGTGTTTAACCTGCAATTCCCGCTGCCCCAAGGGAATCAACATTGCCGAAGTGATCGAAGCCATCCGGCAGATCCTTCTCCGCAAACGGAAGGATCATGTCAAAATCGAAAAACTCACGGATAAAGAGAAAGGAGATGTTCCTCCCATTGCCTTGGTAAGCAATTTCCGCAAATTCACATCATAAATGTTGTCATGATTCATAATTCTCGCAACTTAAATACATTAAGGAATCATCATAATGAAATTAAGCTACTTTCCTGGGTGTACGTTAAAAAACCACGCAAAAAACTTTGAAGATTCAGCCATATGCGCTCTCGATAAGCTTGGAGTCGAAGTTCAAGAACTTCACCGCTGGAACTGCTGCGGGACTGTCTTTTCTCTTGCCACTGATGACCTGATCCATCATGTGGCCCCCATCCGGAACCTCATCCGGGTCAAAGAACAGGGATCGGATAGAGTGATGACTCTTTGTGCGATGTGTTTCAACACTCTTAAAAGAGCCAATGAACGGTTGAAAAACGACCCCGAAAGCCTCAAAAGAGTCAACGACTTCATGTACAGAGAAGACGTCACATACGAGGGCGATGTCTCTGTTTTTCATCTGCTCGAGTTTCTCAAGGAAGAAGTCACATTCGAGAATTTAGCCGGTAAAGTTGTCAAACCCATAAAGAACCTCAAGATCTCCAGCTACTACGGTTGTCTCTTGGTTCGTCCGAGAGAGATCGGGTTTGATGACGAGGAAAATCCCACAATATTAGATGATTTGATGCAAGCTTTGGGTGCGGATCCGGTGGACTTTCCGTACAAGACGGAATGCTGCGCCGCCTACCAGACCGTTGACAAACCCGAGATCGTTGCGGACAGAACCTACCAGATCCTCACTTCAGCTCAAGAACAAGGAGCCGAGGTCGTTGTCGTGAGCTGTCCCCTCTGCGCTTTTAACCTGGACACAAGACAGAGAGAAACCGTCCAAAAGTATCCTGAGTTTAAAAACATCCCAATCCTCTACTTCACTCAGATACTCGCAATAGCCCTGGGGTGTTCTGAAGAATTTCTAAGATTAGACCTTCATTACATCGACCCAAAGCCCATCTTGAAAGAAAAAAAATTAATCTGAGGTCCCAATGGTATACTTCGGTGATTTAAAACCAAAAAGGGGAAAGATTCACATCAACAAGGATATGTGTAAGGGATGTGCGTTTTGTGTGGAATACTGCCCGGAAGGCGTCCTCGAGCTGTCTGAAGAATTTAACGCTAAGGGTTATCACCCCCCCTTCGTCAAGCACGAGGACAAATGTCTGTACTGTCAGCTCTGTGAGACGATATGCCCTGAATTCGCCATATTTGTAACCCTCAAGGAGGAGGAAGAACGTGAAAAAGACGAAAGCAGACCCTAAGGGAGTCTTGACAGGAGCCCATTATATGGATGGAGACCATGCTCTTTGCGAAGGAGCTCTGGCAGGCGGGTGCCGCTTCTTTGCTGGATATCCTATAACCCCATCCACAGAAACTGCGGAAAGATTCTCATCACGAATTCCCCATGTAGGAGGAGTTTTTATCCAGATGGAAGACGAACTCGCTTCCATTGCTGCCCTAATCGGAGCCTCATGGGGAGGGAAAAAACCCATGACAGTAACCTCAGGCCCTGGTTTTTCTCTGATGATGGAGAACTTGGGTTTGGCAGCGATGATGGAAACGCCTCTTGTTATCGCCAACGTCCAGAGAGGTGGTCCCTCCACCGGACTCCCTACCCTGACCGGACAACAGGACATGATGCAGGCAAAATATGGATCCCACGGCGACTATGAGATCATCGCCCTCTCGCCCGACTCCCCTCAAGAGTGTTTTGACCTGACCATAGAGGCATTAAATCTAGCCGAAACCTACAGAGTTCCAGTCCTCATCATGACAGATGAATGTGTGGGACACATGCATGAAAAAGTCATCATTCCCCCGGCTGAAGAGATCGAAATTGTGGAGAGAAAATGGTACACAGGTCCTAAAGACGAGTATCTCCCCTACAAAAACGACACAGACGGGATCCCATTCATGGTCAAGGCCGGAGATGGATACCGTTTCCACACGACAGGATTGACTCACGATGAGCGCGGGTATCCGGTCATCAACGCTGAGTGCCAAAAAGTCAACGTCACTCATATCATAGAAAAAATCAGGGGAAATGTGGATAAGATCATCAAGATCGAAGAGGATCAAACGGATAACGCTGAAGTTGTTGTCGTTTCCTACGGCATTACTTCTCGAGTCGCCGTCCGTGCAGTGCAGAAGGCAAGGCAGGCCGGTATAAAAACCGGGACTCTGAGACTTATCACTGCTTGGCCCTTCCCTGAAAAGCGGATCCGGGCGTTGTCGAAAAAAATCAAGGCTTTCATTGTCCCAGAGATCAACTACGGACAGATGGTAAAAGAAGTGGAACGAAATTCTATCGACCGCTGTAAAGTTTACAATGTTCCTCACCTCGGAGGTTGGGTCCACGACCCCGACGATATCTACAAAGCCATCAAGGAGGCGTCCAAATGAAAAAAGAGAATCGTCTCGAAAAAAACCCAATGGAAGAATACCTGAGGATGGATAGAATTCCCCATATCTGGTGCCCCGGATGCGGTATCGGTACAGTTGTGACTTCATTTGTTGAAGCTTTGAAGAAGAATAAGGAAGACCTGGATAAGGTCGCCCTTGTTTCCGGGATCGGATGCACGGGAAGGGTTGCAGGATATGTGAAACTCGACTCTTTCCACACAACCCATGGCAGGGCTATACCCTTCGCCACTGGTCTCAAGCTTGCGAATCCCGATATGAAAGTTGTGGTTTTTTCAGGGGATGGTGATATTTTCGGCATCGGCGGCAATCATTTTATCCATGCGGCAAGACGAAACATGGACATCACTGTCATCTGTGTCAACAACTTCAACTATGCGATGACAGGCGGACAAGTTGCAGCCACTACTCCGATGATGGCGAATGCATCGACCGCTCCTTACGGGAATTTTGAGTATTCCTTCAGCCTCCCCTACCTCGCAGAGGCTTGCGGAGCCACCTATGTGGCCCGCTGGACCGCCCTCCATATGCGCCGCGTGACCAAGTCGATCCAGGAGGCCCTCAAACACAGAGGTTTATCCTTGATAGAAGTAATCACCCCCTGTGTCACTCTTTATGCACGGAGGAACCGTCTCGGCGATGGTTTAAACCTGATGAAATATTACTATGACCAGTCTGTCATCGAGCACGGTGCTGATACGAGGACTCTTGATATCTCGTATCAAGGGAAACTCGTCTGCGGCAAGTTCGTCCATAAAGAAAAACCGACATTCCTGGATGCCATGAATACGCATATGACGAATGTCCTGGGGGACGATTACGAACTTTACGGGAGAATCAACAATGACAACGACTGAAATCAGATTTTCGGGTTTTGGAGGACAGGGCATCATCCGCTGCGCACTCATCTCTGGAAAAGCACTTTCACTCTACGACGGATTGAATGCATCGATGAATCAGAGTTTTGGGCCGGAAGCCAGGGGAAGTGCCTGTGCATCACAGCTCGTTGTATCTGACGCTCGTGTTCTCTACCCCTACATCACGAATCCGCATGTCCTCGTATCCATGTCACAAGAAGCTTACGACAAGTATGAACCAGAACTGCTTAATGATGGAACCCTTATCATTGATACGGATCTGGTGAAACCCAAACCTCTCCGGGGAAAAATAAAAATGTTCGCGATCCCTTCGACACGATTTGCCGAAGAATTGGGGAACCGGATCATAGCCAACCTGGTCATGCTGGGATTTTTCACAGCGGTAACCAAACTTGTCACTGCGGATGCTATGAAAAAGGCCCTGCCCGGATTAGTCCCAGACAGATTCCTCGACCTCAATAAGAGGGCTTTTGATAAAGGCTATGAATATGGTCTCAGGATCCTCGAGGAATCCAAGCAAAAACCGGTAAAGGTAAAACCTAAAGCAAAATCCAAAGCAAACGCACCACCAAAAGCTAAGCCAAAACCTAAAGCTAAGCCAAAACCTAAAAAATAGTAAAAAGGTAAATATAAAACGTAAAAAGTAGGGTCCGTTCCCCGAACGGACCGATAAGAAAATGAGAAAAAACAAAAAACACACCCACAAGAGGATTAAAAAATGAAGAAAAAGACAGGTGTTTTTGTTTGCCATTGCGGCATAAACATTGCAGGCACAGTGGATGTCAAAAAAGTGGCCAAAGACCTTGCCAAACATCCTGACGTTGAATACTCCGAAGATTACGTTTACATGTGCTCTGACCCCGGACAAAACCTCATCATAGATTCCATCAAAGAGAAAGGCCTGGACAAGGTGGTTGTGGCCTGCTGTTCACCAACCCTGCATGAGACGACATTCAGGAATGCAGTCAAATCAGCGGGTATCAACGAATTCCAGTGCGAGATCGCCAACATCCGCGAACAGTGCAGCTGGGTCCACAAAGACATGGACAAGGCCACGGAAAAAGCCATTAAGATAGCCCGGAGTGCGGTGGAAAGAGTTCAGGGCAACGAATCTCTAGAACCCATCAGCATCCCAGTAACCCGAAGAGCCTTAGTGATCGGGGGGGGGATAGCCGGCATCCAGGCAGCACTGGACATTGCCAACACAGGATATGAGGTCGTCCTCGTTGAGAGGTCTCCTTCTGTCGGTGGCCACATGATCCAGCTGTCAGAGACTTTCCCTACTCTGGACTGTTCCCAGTGTATCCTGACACCCAAGATGGTAGAAGTGTCAAAACACCCCAAGATCAAACTCCTGACTTACAGCGAAGTCCAGGATGTCTCCGGCTATGTCGGGAATTTTAAAGTAAAGATCCTTAAAAAACCCACGTATGTGGATCCAGAAAAATGCACGTTGTGTGATGAATGCACGAAAGTCTGTCCGGTTGTAACTTCCAACGAATTCGACCTGGGTTTAACCGGACGGCGAGCCATCTATATCCCCTTTCCCCAGGCAATCCCTGCCACATACACGCTCGACATCAAGAACTGCCCGGGCCTCCTTCCCATTGCCTGTGGCAAATGTGCGGATGTGTGTGAGCCTGAAGCCATCGATTATGACATGAAACCCGAAATCATCGAGGAAGAGGTGGGAACGATCATCGTTGCCACCGGATATGACCTGTATGAGAAGGAAAACCTGCCCGAATATGGGTATGGTAGATATCCGGATGTTCTGGATGGGCTTCAGTTTGAAAGACTCTTATCGGCATCCGGACCCACTCAAGGGAAAATCCTGAGGCCCTCCGACCACAAAGAGCCCAAAGAGGTGGTGTTCATCCAATGTGCGGGTTCTCGCGATCCCGAGCTCCATTGTGCTTACTGTTCTAAGATCTGCTGTATGTACACCGCTAAACATGCCATGCTTTACAAACACCATGTCCGTGATGGACAAGCCTACATTTTTTACATCGACATCCGGTCTGGAGGCAAAGGCTACGAAGAATTCGTCCAGAGGGCTGTCGAGGAAGACGGTGTCGTTTACCTTCGAGGAAAGGTCGCCAAAATATTCGAGGAAAAAGGAAAAATCAAAGTATGGGGCGTCGACACCCTTTCTGGAAAAGCCATAGAGATCGATGCGGATATGGTCGTCCTGGCCACTGCCACGGTACCTTCCGATGGTGCAGAGGAGCTGGCGAAAAAGCTAAAGATCGCATTGGATAAAGATGGCTTTCTCGCCGAGGCTCATCCCAAATTGAAGCCTGTGGAGAGTGTGACCGCGGGCATGTTCCTCGCAGGGGCGGCCCAGGCTCCCAAAGACATTCCCGAGGTCGTAGCCCAAGCAAGCGGAGCTGCAGCCAAGGCTATCGTCATCCTATCGCAGGAACGACTCTTTCACTCACCGAATGTGGCCAAAGTGAATCTCAATCTGTGCACAGGATGTGGAATGTGTGTGGATGTCTGTCCGTATGAGGCGATATCACTTAAGGATGGAAAGGCAGAAGTCAATGAAGTGTTGTGTGAAGGTTGCGGCACCTGTCAGGCCACCTGCCTGAGAGCGGCCATCGCAGTCAAGA
>CAZIMJ010000370.1:0-31614 GCA_964540205.1 uncultured Eubacteriales bacterium
TATAAGCATCCCCAAAACCGTGATGGCATGAATTCGCTTTGCGTTATTGAGTGTTCCAAATGTGTGGTGGAGAAAACCGTCTGGAGGGCTGGACGGGCATGGTGCATCTCCCAATGGGAGATGTGAGGGAAGCCCGGAATCGAGCGAAGTTTCCTCGCTGGGGAAACTGAGAGTGTTTTCGAAATCACCAATTGGAACACTCGGAACGACATTCATCACGGTTTGAGAGATGCTTTCTTATAAGAAGAGGATCAAAGCTTTTAGAATACTTGATTTAAGCAAAATTTTCTGATTTATATAGGTGAGTCGCATGAAGCGTGACATCCCTTTTTGAAGGAGGTAAGCATGAGAAAAATCACTTGGAAGCCCATTGTCCTTTGTCTGGCACTCTGGTGCGTGACTGCAGGAGTCGTGTTTGGTGCTGAGAATAATTACAAATTGCTCGAGAAGGAGACATCTCTCGATATGGAATCGATCAGCAGCCCGCGTATTTCTCCCGATGGCACACAGATCCTTTTTGCGCGGGGCTGGGTGGACAAGATGGAGGACAGGAGCCGGAGCAATATCTGGATCGTCGATATTGCTGGCACCAGAGTGAGGGAATTGACCCACGGAAATTGGAGCGATTCCTCTCCAGTTTGGTCACCGGATGGGAAAAAGATCGTTTTCCTATCGGATAGAGACGGAACGACCCAGATCCATGTGCTCTGGTGGGACACGCGGGAAGTCGCTCAACTGACACATCTTGAGCGCGCTCCCAGCAGCCTGGTCTGGTCTCCTGACGGAAAGATGCTGGCATTCACGTCCTTTATTCCCGACAAAAAATCCATCTTGAAGGTGGAGTTGCCAAAGTTCCCCAAAGGAGCGAAGATGGCAAAACCTGCCGTTATTGTGGACAGGTTGAGCTGGGCCAGAGATGGAAGAGGCCCTGTGCCTAAGGGTTACAGCCATATATTTGTCATCGATGCGCAGCTGGGCGGGACGCCCCGGCAATTGACATCCGGCGATTACTCCCACAACGATCCGCAGTGGTCGCGAGATGGTAAGCTTATCTATTTCAGCGCAATCCGGAAATCCGATGCGGAATATTTGCGGGGCGACAGTGAGATCTACTCTGTGGACCTCGATACGCTCGAAATACAAACACTTACGGACCGGAAGGGTCCTGACAGTGGTGCAAGAATTTCCCCGGATGGCCAATGGATCGCCTACACAGGCCATGACGACAAGAACTACACAAGCCATCTTGGGAGTATCTATCTCATGGACATCCATGGGAACCAGAAGAAGCTTTTTGCTGGGGACCTTCCCAATTCCCCATCGAGTATCACATGGGCCAAAGATAACTCGGGAGTGTACTATCTGATGCGGGAGAGGGGAGAGGCCAATATTTACTTTGCGGCGAAGTCCGGAACGACCAAGAAAATAACAGAGGGCGTGCACTACCTGTATGACCTGTCATTGGCACAAAACGGCCAGGTTGCGACGACTCTATCCACGTTCCACAAACCCGGATACCTGGTGACATTCAACATGAAGAATCCTGGAAAGTTTAACGAACTCGTGGATGTCAACAAGGATGTGCTGGCGGATGTGAAGCTTGGAGAGGTGGAGGAGATGTGGTTCAAATCTCCGGATGGCCTCGACCTTCAGGGCTGGCTCATTAAACCCGCTGAATTCGATCCCAACAAAAAATACCCTATGCTCCTGTGGATCCATGGAGGACCCTGGTCCATGTATTCCGTGCGCTTCGATTGGGCATGGCAGAACTTTGCTGCCGAAGGTTATGCTGTCCTGTACATGAACCCAAGGGGGAGCACAGGCTATGGCCAAGACTTTGTGAACGGGATCCAGTTCTCCTATCCCGGGAAGGACCGTGATGACTTGCTGGCCGGTGTGGATGCGGCGATCGAGAAGGGCTTCATCGATGAGAACAACCTGTTTGTTTGTGGAGGCAGCGGGGGAGGTGTGCTCACTGCTTGGTTAGTCGGTCACACAGACCGTTTTACGGCCGCAGTCTCCATGAGACCTGTCATTAACTGGCACTCATTTGTGGGGACGACGGATGGATCAGGATGGTACCGGCAGTTCAAGAAGTATCCATGGGAGGATCCGATGCTCTACGCTGTACGCTCACCTCTCCACTATGTGGCCAATGTCACAACTCCCACCATGGTCATGACCGGAGAAGCGGACCTGCGGACGCCGATGTCCCAGAGCGAAGAATACTATCGGGCCCTGAAGATGTTGAAAAAGGAAACTCTTCTCGTTCGCATGCCGGATGAATTCCACGGGTGGCGGCGTCCTTCCCACCGCTTGCTTCAGCAGCTTTATCTCATGGCCTGGTTTGAGAAGTACATGAAGAGGTAACTGTCCAATAGGACGAATATCTTCAAGCTTCATGTTAAAGGAGTCGATCTGCAAAAATTCAGACAAAAGTTGCGGCAGAAGAATATTCATATCCCTCCGTCGGTAGAGGAGGAGGGTGGATTTTTTATGAAAACAAACGTCACCTTGAACCGCATCTCTCCGGAAGAGCTGGCGAAAGCATTTGTTGACGCGTTGCACTAAAGTCGGTTGTGATTCAAAATGTATATCCCACAATGTAAGCTAGTTTAAAGATCGCTAACAGGTTAAAATAGGCACGAAAGAGTTGTTTTTAATATCAGGAGGGTTCCCATGAAAGAATCACTGGGTCCAAAAACGATCGTATATCCCACTCCCGTGTTTGTAGTTGGGACCTACGATAAAGGGGGCAAACCAAACGCTATGACAGTTGCCTGGGGAGGCATCTGTTGCTCAAGGCCTCCCTGTGTGGCGGTCTCCCTTAGGAAAGCCACGTACACGTACTGTAACATTGTTGAACGGAAGGCATTCACCATCAACATTCCTTCCGAGGCACATCTCCGTGTGGCGGATTATTTTGGGATGATCTCCGGAAAAAACGAGGACAAGTTGGCCGCTGCCGGACTCCAGCCGGTGAGAAGCAGCCTGGTAGATGCCCCCTACATCGAGGAATTTCTTTTGGTCTTGGAATGTAAGCTGCTCCATACTCTTGAAATCGGACTCCATACACAATTCGTCGGGGAGATCCTCGATGTGAAAGCCGACACCTCTGTTCTCGATGAGAAGGGAACTCCGGAGATAGAGAAGGTCAAGGCTGTTCTGTTTGCCCCGGAGAGTAGAAAATACTATGGCATAGGAGAATTTCTCGGGGATGCCTATTCCATCGGAAAAGGCATCAAAAATACTTGACAGCGAAGAATCTATTGTGGTATATTGATTGAGCGCTCGCTCAATATACCCATGGCTAAGACACTTTCTGAAACAAAAGATATCCCCACGTATATCAAAGATCCCGAGCTTGTCCGCCAGAGACGTCGTCAGATCGTGGACGCCTCTGTCCAGCTTTTTATCGCAAAAGGGTTTCACCGGACGACGACCCGGGAGATCGCCAGGGAAACAGGTATTTCCAATGGATTGCTGTATGAGTATGTGCGGTCCAAAGAGGATGTCCTCTATCTGGTTTGTGATGCCATCCATGCAGAGGTCGAACAGGGTGTTGCAGAGGCCCTCCGTAAGGTATCGGGAGGCCGGGATGTCCTGGCGGCAATGATCCGTGAATACTTTCTCGTCTGCCACAGGATGAGCGACCACATCCTGCTCATTTACCAGGAAACAAAAACACTCCCCCTCCACTGGCAAAAAAAAGTTCTGGAGAACGAAGTCAGACTGACGGATATATTCGTGAATGCACTTAAAGTTCTGGTGTCCAGCGGCGAATTGAACCGGATGGATAGAGACTCCATCGAATTGATCGCTCACAACATCGTCGTGCTCGGACACATGTGGACATTCCGGCGATGGTATTTGTCCTCCCGCTACACGATCGAGGATTACATTCAGATTCAGACAGATTTTATATTGGGAAAATCCATGGGTGAAAAAAAGGAGAAGCTATGAGTTTTGAAACGGAACCGTACACTCCCCAGAGCAATATCCGGGTGGTGACAGCCACCTCTCTCTTCGATGGTCACGATGCTTCGATCAACATTGTGCGCCGGTTGCTTCAGAGTACGGGTGTGGAAGTGATCCATCTCGGGCACAACAGGTCTGTCCAAGAGATCGTTGATGCTGCCATAGACGAAGACGCTCAGGGAATTGCTGTATCCAGCTACCAGGGTGGGCACATCGAGTTCTTTAAGTTCATGGTTGACCTTTTGAAGGAAAGAGGAGCCTCTCACATCGGAGTTTTTGGCGGAGGGGGCGGAGTGATCATCCCTGAGGAAATCAAAGAGCTTGAAAAGTATGGAGTGGCAAAGATCTATTCACCAGAGGATGGGACGAAGTGGGGGCTTCAGGGGATCATCAACCATATGGTTAAGAGTATGGATTTCCCACTTGTGGACACGGATTCCTTTGATTTGGAGAGCCTCTCTTCCGATAACAAGCTTCTGATCGCAAGGCTGATCACTGCTGTAGAGTTGGCAAAGGCAAAGGAGGACGGCAATATCGGCAAATTCCGAGATGAGCTGTCGAACAAACTTGGCGAGAAAGCGATTCCAGTTATCGGGATCACAGGAACCGGAGGGGCGGGGAAATCGTCGTTGACGGATGAGATCGTCTTGCGTCTGCTTCGGGATATAAAGGATGTCAGTATCGCCATCGTGAGTTGTGATCCTTCCAGACGAAAGAGTGGAGGAGCCCTTCTCGGTGACAGGATCCGGATGAATGCCATAGGATCGCCCAGAATATATATGCGCTCCTTAGCCACACGGAAATCACACACGGAAGTCCCTGAAGCACTACCCGAAATTCTCCTGGTCCTCAAGGCGGCTGGTTTTGATCTCATTTTTGTCGAGACAGCGGGAATCGGGCAGGGAGATTCCCAGATCGTCGAATTGGCAGACCTTTCGCTCTACGTCATGACGAGTGAATTCGGCGCTGCCACTCAGCTCGAGAAGATCGATATGCTGGATTATGCGGATATCGTGGCCGTCAACAAGTATGAAAAACGAGGGGGAGAAGATGCCGTCCGGGACGTGCAGAAGCAGGTCCAGCGGAACAGAGATGCCTTTGACAAAGGATTAGAGGACATGCCTGTTTTTGGAACGATCGCCTCCAAATTCAATGACGACGGGGTGACTTCTCTATATCTCGCGATCCTGGATTCCATCCGCGAAAAGACTGGTGTGAGCTTTGAATCCCATTTTCCACAAACTGACGCAAAAACCTCTACATCCAAAACAGTCGCCATTCCACCGGAACGAATCCGATATCTCGCTGAGATCACTGAAACGGTGCGGCACTACCATAGGCAGACCGAAGTACAGGCGGAGGCCGTGCGCCGCGTCTGGCATCTCAGAGAAAGCACAAAGACGATTGACGGTATGTCGATGGATGGCAACCGTAAGGAGCTCCTTTCTCAACTGAAAGAGGAAGTCGCAAGAGCTGAGAAAGATGTTTACGAGGACACGGAAAGACTTCTTTCCGAATGGGAGGAGATCCAAAAAACTTACTCAGAGGATGAGCTTGTTTATAAAGTGCGGGGTCGTGAGATCAGGCAGCCCCTGTACACCGAATCTCTGGCTCATCAGAAGATTCCAAAAATATCTCTTCCCACCTTCAAAGACCCTGGCGAGATATACAGGTATTTGAGAAGAGAAAACATCCCCGGATTTTTTCCTTTTACGGCAGGAGTCTTCCCTCTGAAAAGAGTTTGGGAGGACCCCACGCGGATGTTCGCCGGCGAGGGAGACCCTGCCCGAACGAACAGAAGATTCAAGCTTCTCTCTTCCAGTTATGAGGCCAAGCGACTGTCCACAGCCTTTGATTCGGTTACTCTTTATGGATGCGACCCGGACAGGCGTCCGGACATCTACGGCAAGGTGGGAACCTCTGGTGTGAGCATCTGCACTCTGGATGATATGAAGGTTCTCTATGGAGGGTTCGACCTGAGTGCTCCCAATACTTCTGTCTCCATGACTATAAACGGACCCGCTCCCATCATCCTGGCAATGTTTTTAAACGCTGCTATCGACCAGAAAGTGGATGCCTTTGTCGCCGAACATGGAAAAGATCCCACTAAAGAAAAGAATGAAAACATCCGTGCCTTTGTGTTGTCTAATGTTCGGGGAACAGTCCAGGCAGACATACTTAAGGAGGATCAAGGGCAGAACACGTGTATCTTCTCCATCGAGTTTGCCCTGAAGATGATGGGAGACATCCAGGAATATTTTGTCCGGAACAACGTGCGGAATTTCTATTCGGTTTCCATCTCCGGCTATCATATTGCCGAAGCGGGCGCCAATCCGATCACACAGCTTGCCCTGACTCTGTCCAACGGATTTACATACGTCGAGTACTATCTCTCCCGCGGCATGCCTCTGGACAGTTTCGGCCCCAACCTCTCGTTTTTCTTTTCGAACGGGATGGACGCGGAATACACGGTTATCGGGCGCGTGGCCCGGCGGATTTGGGCTATTGCCATGCGAGAGAAGTACGGGGCGTCCAAACGGTCGCAGATGCTAAAATACCACATCCAGACATCGGGGCGATCGCTCCACAGCCAGGAGATCCAGTTCAATGATATCCGGACAACACTCCAGGCTCTCTGTGCCATTTATGACAACTGCAACAGCCTTCACACTAACGCCTACGATGAGGCCATTACAACCCCGACGCAAGAATCTGTGCGCCGGGCTCTGGCTATTCAGCTCATCATCAATCGGGAGTGGGGATTGGCCAAGAATGAGAACATGAATCAGGGCAGTTTCATCGTCGATGAATTGACGGACCTGGTGGAGGAGGCCGTGCTCACGGAATTCGACAAGATCTCAGAACGCGGAGGTGCGTTGGGCGCCATGGAAACAGGGTTTCAGCGGAGCAAGATCCAGGAAGAATCGATGCATTATGAGATGCTCAAACACACCGGAGATCTCCCCATAATCGGAGTCAACACGTTCAGAGACCCGGATACGGATGTCTCACAAGAAGGTTTCGCGGGTATTCCGCTGGCGAGAGCCACAAAAGAAGAGATCGAATCGCAGCTCAAACGCCTCGCTGACTTTCAGAATCGAAACGCAAAGAAAGCGCCAAGAGCTCTCGAGCGGCTCCAGAAAGTCGCTCTTTCCGGGGAGAACATCTTTGCCGAGCTCATGGATACGGTTAGGGTCTGTTCACTTGGCCAGATCACACAGGCATTGTATGAGGTGGGGGGGCAGTATAGACGGAATATGTAACTTTCGTCACACCAAAAGTCCTAAACTTTTTGACACGGTTACTTAATATATGCTTACGGGGTAGTTTCTATTATCACTGGTGTATCTTACCCAAAAGCGCATCTCACAATTGTGTGTGTGAAACGCCTGTTTGTTCGAGGTTGTTGTCTGCGTACACCACGATCTCGAAATTTGCCTGTGGCTTTTGACTGATAATATCCACACATCCGGAGCAGCACGCCATCCAGTTGAACTCGAGGAAGGAAAGTGCGACGGCTATGATGAGGATTCCGATTTTTGTGATAAGCTTCATTGCCCACCTACCTTAAATTTCCATCCCCATCACTTAGTAAGACGAATTCTAGCCGAAAAAGTTGCACTTTTAATCCGTACTATTCATAAAAAATGTCGATACTTATTACATAGAAACAGTGCGGGGATTCTATCAAGTTTTCTTTAAAATAGAATATTAATCTCGTTTTTCATTATCATTTTATTTTTATCGACATTTTTTACCCTACAGGCGAGCCGATCTCACCACAAAGCCTTCGTTGTAGCCCACTCGGGGTAGTTCACTACACCTTCGTGGGCCACTGCCTCAACCTTAATGTTAGGGTGGGGTGGATTGGCCTCAACTCGTGAATAGCACGGATTGGCTATTTGCGTGGCCTTGTAACCAATAGGAGTTGTGTTTTTTTTCCTGAATGGGCAAAATGTCCATAGGTAGCCAAAATGAAGAGAGTTATCATGTTGATTTTGCTGATAAACGTCTTCTCTGTGTGGAATTTTCTTGGGGGGCTCCAATGTGATCCAGATGAAGACGTCGTTAAGATACAGATTTTTAAGTCTTATGATCAAATCCACTCAGGAATGGATTTAAAGATCGCTCTCCGGGTGGAGATCCTGGGCACCTGGCACATCAATTCCAACGTCCCCGCCGAGGATTTTTTGGTCGCAACGAACGTGGACATTCCATATGAGAGCTCTTTTTCATTTTCTGAGTTCAAGTATCCAGAGGCTCTCTCTTTGTTCCTCGAATTCTCAGAACGGCCGGTATCTGTGTTTGAGGGAGAGATCTTCATCGGGGGAGTCATCCCCATTCCAGAGGATATCGCTCTTGGAAAGAACACGATCCCTCTCCAGTTCACCTACCAGGCCTGTAATGATCAGAGCTGCCTGCCGCCTAAAACGATTGAAAAAGAGATCATCATTACGGTCGTAGACAAAGAGACGTCCATCCAAGAGATCAACACAAAGATTTTCGCTAAACTCGCCATGGAAGCATCTCCAAAACTGTGATGGGGTGAAATCTCATTGCGTTATTGAGTGATCAGATTGTGTGATGGAAAAAACCGTGAGTAGGGCTGGACGGGCATGGTGCATCTCCCTTGTGGAGATGTGAGGGAAGCCCGGATCCGAGTGAAGTTTCCTTGCTGGGGAAACTGAACGTGTTTTTGATATCATATAATCTGATCACTCGGAATGACATAAACACGGATTTGGGGATTCTGATATTCGTCATATCTCATTTGATTTGAGCGGATAAAATGTGGATAATGTTTAGCTTATCGTTTGTGTGATCGAGGAAAAAATGGAAAAACGAAAATTCAGATTCAGGGCATTCACCGCATTGATGATGCTCTGGTCTTTTGTTCTCGAGACGGTCTCAGGAGTGGTACTCTATATCGTTCCTCCTGGGAGGATTGCCCACTGGACCAATTGGAAACTCTGGGGATATACAAAAGAACAGTGGGGCGCCATGCACACGATCTTCGGTTATGTATTCCTCATTTTTGCCGTGTTACACATCTATTACAACTGGAAGCCGATCCTAAACTATATCAGATCCAAAGTGAAAGCGGGCCTGCGGATGCGGACGGAATTGGCGGCCTCTCTCGTAATCACTGTCTTGGTCTTTTTTGCGACTATTATCAGCCTCCCTCCATTCAGCACTGTCATGGATATCGGCGAAAAATTTAAAAATTCCTGGGAGGAAAGCCAAAATGAGCCCTTCGTTCCCCACGCAGAGCTCATGAGTTTTGATAAATTTGTGGAGAGAATAGGGATCCCGGAAGAACAGGCTCTTCTCACTTTAAAGGCTGCTGGGATCACGGTCAGAGAAGGGAAAACGCTTATCAAAGATATCGCTGTAGAAAACGGTGTCGCGCCGTCCGAGATCCATGACCTTCTGATCAAATCCCTACTCAGAGAGGAACAAGATAAACTGACAGAGGCCGCGGAGCATCAACCCAGAGGAGGCGGTTTCGGGACTAAGTCTCTGGAACAGGTGGCCGGTGAGCTCAATATTTCTGTGGAGGATGCCATCAACATCCTCAAATCAAATGGGATCACAGCGAAAAAGGACGATTTGATCAAAAAAATCGCTGGGAACAACGGAAAAAGACCCTTTGAGATCGTTAACCTCTTGAAGGATACACAAGATTAAATTTTCTCTATGCTTAGCGACAGGGATAAATCTTTGATGATTTCTTTGAGTTTGGCCTCATCGACACGTTTGACAGCCTCCTCCACACTCATCCACTCCCGCGTTCGGAAATAAGATTCGGGCCAGTCCTCTAAGATTTTCTCCACTTTCAGAAGAAAGACCTTTACAGTACATGTGCCTCCCCACTTATTGTAGGTGTACGTGCCGACTGCTTTTCTGCAGATCTTTCCGGAGACTCCTGCCTCTTCATGGGCCTCTTTTTGAGCTGATTCTTTGGGGGAAAGGTCAAGCTCGATGATTCCCTTGGGAATGACCCACCTTTTGCCGCTCCTGGATGTGACGAGCAATATTTGTACCTTGCCCTTCTCTAAACGAAAGGGGACCACTCCGGATTGGTTGTATAACCAGTCGGGTTCGTTCATTCGGCCCATATTTAGATCTGCTGGAAGTCTTCAGGAAACCCGTTCAGAGCGAGGTTTTTGTTCTTGTACCTTTCGTCCAGAGTGACCTCTAGGTCCAGCCACGGGGGGGGTGTGAAGGACTCGGCTTCGTCTTGGGTTTTAAATTCTACTTCTGCAGTTTTTAAGCCTTCCAAGGTGCCCTGATAGATATCGAGTTCAATGGTGAAGCCGTTCATCGCGATTTTATACCGTTTCTTCTCGACTCGCTTTCCCTCCGTCATTGGCCAAAGTTGTTCGAACTGCTCTCTGGATAACGCTGTCTCCCTTTCGTGCCTCCTTATCCCTTTCCCGCTTTTGACAGTCAGGATATAGGTTTGACCTATGTTGCGCAACCGGACCTCTGTCCCATCATCTGATACCGCCAGGTAGCCCTGCAAAATCTCTACAGCGGAATGGGTTTCTGTGTTTTTTGGGGTTTTTCTCACGAGAAATTTACGCTCGATCTCGAAGGGCGACATTCTAAGTCCTTGCTTGGTCATTATATCACAACCGTATGTCTGTCTTATGATTTGCGTTGGCGGCTCCCAAGCTGATAGAATGAATCCACGTCAGGTAGAGTATCCGATCTGGAAGACAACATGGACTCCAACCGGGTCGTTTATCCTTCATCTGAAGACGAAAAAAGACTAACACGTTTCCAAGAAGCTTGGTCAGAGTTGAAGAGAAAAGGATAAACAGTTGTTTTTCAAATTTAAAAAAGAGGATCATAAGGCAAAAAATTCCTCGTTTTCCCTGATCTTGGTTATTTCTATTGATTTTTTCCGCTTTTTTGCGCAAAATTAATACAACCTTAACAAAAAACATATACTATATAGACATTGGTTAGAGAGGGATTCACGTATAAATTAACATGCTTATAATCGTTTACAACAAAGGACTAGGACCATGAAAACACTATTTTTAGTAAGACATTCCAAGGCAGTGACCAGAAAGGCGAACCTGCCTGATTTCCAGAGGACATTGGTTAAAGCTGGGGAAAAAAAATCCATGAGTATGGCCAAGAAACTCAAAAAGGATGGCGTTACGCCGGACCTTATGATATCGAGCACAGCCAACAGAGCTCTTGAGACGGCCCATCTTTTTGCGCGGAATCTGGCTTATCCGACACATGAGATCATGGTGAAGGATGCCCTTTATAACGAGATGAGTCCGGAAGCTCTTCTCTACTTGGTTCGTCAAGTCGATAACAGGTACAAATCGATCATGCTCTTCGGACACAACCCCGCTTTCACGGATTTGGCGTCCCATTTGGTCAGGGGATTCGATCAAGACATTCCGAAGACCGGTATCGTGGGCATCCAGTTCCATAAAGACAGTTGGAAAGATGTTGCGAAAGGCTCCGGGAAACTGGAATTTTTTGAATATCCCAAACGCTTGGCAAAAACAATGAAACGACTGGAAGAGGAGTTGAGGGATGATCTTGCCAAAAAAACTCAAGATATCTTGGATAAGGTTGATACAACGTCGGCAAAAAAACTGAAGAAGCAAGTGGACAAGGCGAGTGATAAGATCGCTAAAGATTTTGTCAAGATCCTTAAAGCCTACTCGATCAAAGAAGAAAAAAAAGCTTTGGCCGTAGAGAAAGCCGCTAAGACAAAGCCGTTAGCTAAGCCGAAGCCACCAGAAAAGCCAAAGGCCACAAAACCTGCGGTGAAACCCGCAGCAAAGACAGCAGCGATGCCCGCACCGAAATTAGCAGAAAAACCTGCAGCGATCGCAGCTCCAAAGCCGATAAAAAAAGCTGCCCCCAAAAAACCAGCTCAAACACAAGCAGCCAGACCACAAGGAACAGCCTCCAGAAAAACAGTTGCTCCTAAAAGACCTGCCAGTACAAAAGCAAAATAAAGGAAGTCCGATAGACAGGAATTGACCGTTTCTCTGGTTTAGACAATAGGGGAGATTCAAGTGGAGCGGCGTTTTTTTTCCGCGCTCAAATGATGATTTTAAAGCTCTTGTTGTGTGGAGGAGACTCCATCTTTTAATAAGCAGCTGATCAAACGCTAATGGAAAAGCAAAACCAATCCAAAAAGCCGGTGAAAAAACACATCAGTAAAGAACTGAGTTGGCTCACCTTCAATGAGCGTGTCTTGTTGGAAGCGTCAGACCCAACGGTCCCTCTGATGGAGCGGATAAAATTCTTGGGTATTTTTTCATCCAATCTGGATGAGTTCTTCCGGGTTCGTGTGGCAATCCTGAACAGGCTAAGGCGACTGGGGAAGAAGGCCAAAAAACTGACCGGACACGACCCCGCAAAAGTTGTGAAACAGGTTCAGAAAACGGTCCTTCAACAGCACAGACGTTTCGACAAGATCTACCAACAACTGTTGAAAGAAATGGCCACGCAGAACATTTTTATCATAAACGAAAAACAGCTAAGCGAGGAACAGACGGGATTTGTCGAAGCGTATTTCGACCAGGAAGTCCGGCCTAAACTGGTCCCGGTCATGGTGGACCAAGTGGAAAAATTCCCGGAATTGAAAGATCAGACCATTTATCTGGCTGTTCATCTTTCCAAAAAAGGGGCTGAACAGAAATCTAAATATGCGCTCATCGAAGTTCCCACAGATGTCCTCTCCAGGTTCCTTATCCTTCCGAGGGTCAGGAACAAAAAATATATCATTCTCCTGGACGATGTGATCCGTTTTGGAT
Source organism: uncultured Eubacteriales bacterium (assembly GCA_964540205.1). Classification (GTDB taxonomy): domain Bacteria; phylum Acidobacteriota; class Aminicenantia; order Aminicenantales; family Aminicenantaceae; genus WTAW01. The sequence goes on from CAZIMJ010000370.1 coordinate 12,777, forward strand.
TGGAGAAAATATTCTCCTTCCTCCCTTTTGACACATTCGAAGCGTATACGATCAAGGTTACGCGGGATGCAGAGCTGGATATCGATGATGATCTAACGCAGAGCTACATAAAAAAAGTTTCAAGGAGTTTGAAGATGAGGAAGGGAGGGCTGCAGGTCCGGTTCATCTATGATTCCAGCATGCCTGAACCGCTCCTTGTTTTTCTTGCCCGAAAGCTCCACCTGAGCCAGGATGATACGGTCATCCCTGGAGCAAAATACCACAACTTCAAGGATTTTATGAATTTCCCCGATATGGGATTAAAAAGTCTAAATTACAAACCCGTCAAATCCTTACCACATAATGACTTGAGCCAGAAGAGAAGTCTGTTCAAGATCCTATCCAAAAAGGATGTCATGCTGCATTTCCCCTACCAGTCCTTTCATCCGGTCATCGATCTATTGCGGGAGGCTGCGATCGATCCCAAAGTCAGCTCTATCAAGGTGACGCTGTATAGAGTTGCAAAAAATTCTGCGGTCGTGAATGCCCTTATCAATGCCGTTAATAACGGCAAGTCTGTTTTTGTTGTCATGGAATTGCAGGCAAGGTTTGATGAGGAAGCCAATATTTACTGGGCCAACAGGTTGCAGGAAGAGGGCGCTAGGGTCATCTACGGTGTGCCGGGTCTCAAGGTCCATTCCAAGCTCTGCTTGATCAACCGTAGAGTGAAAGGCGGGATCAAAAGGTATGCGATCATCGGCACAGGAAACCTCAACGAGGATACGGCAAAGGTCTACAGTGATCACAGCCTTTTCACCACGGACAGACGGCTGACCAATGAAGTTGCGAAAATATTTGAATTCTATGCCGACAACTACAAGGACACCACTTTTCGTCATCTCATTGTCTCCCCCTTCCAGATGCGGAAAAAGATCTTGAGATTCATTAAAAATGAGATCAAGAATGCGGAAGAGGGGAAGGAGGCCTACATCAGGCTAAAGTTGAATAACCTTGTGGATGCAGAGATCATCGACTGGTTGTACAGGGCAGGTCAGGCCGGAGTCAAGATCCAGTTGGATGTGAGAGGTATGTTCTCCTTGGTTCCAGGAGTCCCGGGCATGAGTGAGAACATCGAGGCCATCCGTATTGTAGACAAATATCTTGAACACACACGGATCTTTGTGTTTGCAAACGGGGGAGACGAAAAGATCTATATTTCATCAGCTGATTTAATGCCGAGGAATATAGACCGGCGTGTTGAGGTCACCTGCCCGATATATGATAAGGATATTCAAGAAGAGCTGCGCACCTTTTTGGACTTTCAGTGGAAAGATAGCGTCAAGGCTAGATTGCACAGTGATGGAACGATTCACAATTTTCTTCAAGATTCCTCGAAGAAAAATAGAGCTCAAGAGGATATTTACAATTATTTGAAGAAGATCCATACATGATATTTGCGGCCAATGAGAGCGGAGAGGGTGATGTACCCTGAATGTCTTTGGACATATTATGGAAATCTTCAGAGGATCGTCGAAGAGAACTATAATCTTGCCGTCCGGTTTGCCGATGTGGAGGGAGTCCACGATATGCGAGTGGGGATCAAGCGGCTGCGGGCCTATTTCAATCTAATCGAGTGGGTAAATCCCGTTTTCCAGGCCAAGCAAAACTTAAAACCCATACGGAGATTGTTCAAAGCAGCGGGCAAAGTCCGGGATATCCATGTGCATCAAGAATTGATGAGGCGATGGGCGACTGAAATGGACCTTGAGATGAGCGAGTATTACAACTTTCTGAAAAAGAAGGATACGGAAGAGAGAAAGCGATTTGCCGATTTTGCCAAAAAAAAATTCGATCTCAAAGTTTTCCAGTCAAACTGGACTTTGATCCAAAACGTTCTCTTCTTTATTTCTACCGAATACATCCAATTTAAATCTGAGAAGCGGTTCAACGCACAGATCGAAGAGTTGATCAAATTCAAAGAGAAGGAGAACTTTGTTGAAGACGATTACCACGCCATTCGGATTTTCTCCAAGGAATCACGATATACCCTGGAAGTGCTGCAGACATGTTTCCCTCCAAAGAACATATGGACACAATTGAACGAGGCTTTGAGGAAAGTCCACCAAGCGCTCGGCCGCTGGCATGATGATGACATGTCACTTTTGTTTTTGGACGGATTCCTGCTCAGCTTTGCAGGAAAGTCCTTTTTTGACCGGAACTCCTATGTCAGATACAAGAAGAGTCTTGCAGACGACAAGGTGAAGCAGCTGGCAGAGTTCGAGCAGAGTTGGATGGACTTCCTGGCTTTTATGAAATAACCTGGTTTATTCATAAAAAATGTCGATACTATATACAAAGATAATTATTAAACGTTATCAATATTTTATTACTCGTTCATTATAAGGACTCTATTTTTTATGAGCCCTAATTCTTAATCGACATTTTTTACCCTTTGGGCGCCGAGCCAACCTACCCGCCGATCTCACTACAAAGCCTTCGTTGTAGCCCGGGTTAGGTTGGGTCGGCTCGCGGTAGTTCACTACCGACCCGACCTAACCAACCAAGCTTCGTGGACCACTGCCTCGCCTTTGTGAATGGGTGGTGTGGGTTGGCCTCGACTCGTGAATAAACCAGGGCAGTTAGTCTGATGGCCTATCTGTTCGATTACAGATGTTTTTCAACGGATTGTATCACTGTTTGTAATGCCTTTATCCGGGCGTACAATTTTGCATTGCCTTCGATAACCGTCCAGGGAGCATAGTGTGTGCTCGTCCTGAAAAGCATCTCATCCACGGCATCTTTGTACTGCATCCAATTTTCCCTGTTTCTCCAGTCTTCCTCTGTGATTTTCCATCTCTTGTAAACGAGGGCTTCCCTCGATTCAAACCGCTTCAACTGTTCATCCTGGCTGATGTGAATCCAGAATTTGATGATCACGGCCCCAAAATTTGCCCAGTGCTCTTCCATCTCGTTGATCTCCGAATAGGCCCTCTTCCATTCCTCCTCGGTGCAAAAGCCCTCAATCCGTTCGACCGTGACTCTCCCGTACCATGACCTGTCAAAGATGACGATGTGTCCGGCTTTTGGGAAGTGTTTTCTAAACCGCCATAAATAGTGGTGCTTGAGCTCGCTTTCTGTAGGTGCGCCGATCGGAATAACTTCATAACCTCTAGGGTCCATCCTCTGGACCAAACGCTTGATGTTGCCTCCTTTTCCAGAGGCATCCCATCCTTCGTAAACGATCACAACAGGAATCCGTTTTCTGTAAACCTCGTGTTCGACCTCCCGTATCCGCTCTTGATATTTCTTCAAGTCCGCTTCATACTGCTCCTGGCTTAGCGAAAGCGATAAGTCCACACGGTCGAGAATGGATTCCTTGAGTTCCGGTAGGATTTGCACCGCAGCCTTTTTGACTGCCGTTGAAGACTTTTTTTGAGATACGGAATCAATCTTTCTCTGGATCGTGTCCACAGCCGTATTGAAGATCTGGAGTGCTGCAAAGCGCCTGTCGTGTGCTCCCATGATATTCCAGGGCGCGATCTCCGTGTCCGTTTTTGTCAACATCTCCTCATAATACTGAATGTATTTCTCGTACTGTTTGTGGTGTTCCCAGTCTCTTTCTGTGACTCTCCATTGTGTGGCAGGAGTGTCGGCAAAGTCTTTGAAGCGTCTTTTCTGCTCTTTTTTGCTTATGTGGAGGAAAAACTTCAAAATTAGATATCCGTCATTAGTCAATTGCCTCTCGAAGGAATTGATCTCGTTATAAGCTCTGAGGAGGATTTTGCCTTTGATGGTTTTTCCCACCCTCTCTTCGATAAGCCGCCCACTCCAGCTCCGGTCAAATATGACGATTCCCCCTCTCTCTGGAAGTTTTCTCCAAAACCGCCACAAGAAAGGCCTCAGGCGTTCTTCTTCATTGGGAGGAAGGACAGGGTACACTTTAAAGCCTCGTGGATCGAGGGCGAGTGTAAGCCTGTTGATGAGAGTCCCTTTTCCAGCGGCGTCCCAGCCCTCAAAGAGGAAAATAATGGGGACCTTGTACTTTTTCACATCTCTCTGCAATGCCCCCAATTTCCGCTCGAGTTTTGTGATGGCAGACTTATACTCTGATTTATTGATTGTTTTTGTCAGGTCAATGTATTCAAGCATAAGAGTTTTTCTATCAAGACGTCCGGGGATATCTTGACTCAAACAAATGTCTTTACGATCTCGTTCTGCAGATCCTGGAGCTCTCCGTGAGCCTTATTGATCTCCATGATTTTTCCGTTCAACCGGGTCATCAATTTCTGCTTTTCCCGGCCACCATTACCTCTTTTTCCCCGCGAGTCAACTTCACTTTGTCTTCGATCACCACATACATCGAATCTGAAATCTCATCTTCTTTAAAAATGACATCATCGGTTTGGTACTCGATCTCTTCGGCGATGTGGGATAGGTCTTCAGTAGACGTGTGTTCGAAGATATCCACATCTTGAAGTAAGAGGACTTTTTCGACTGTCATCAGCATTGTTAAAAACGCACCTTATGCTCTTGTGAAATTATCACACTTTTCCTTCAGTCGTCAAATCCATCTGAGAACTTGTAAGCAGCCCTGAAACCGTGAGAAGGGCTGGACGGGCATGGTACATCTCCCTTGGGGAGATGTGAGGGAAGCCCGGAACCGAGCGAAGTTTCCTCGCTGGGGAAACTGAGAGTGTTTTCGAAATCACCAATTGGAGCACTCGGAACGTCATTCATCACGGTTTTGGGGATGCTTCTGAGAACTCAAGCGAAGCAAACACAGTTGTGCGGTCTCGACGACGATGGGATCGCCAGAATGGATGAGCTCTTGGATGGAGTCGAAAAACTCTCTGTAGTTCAATCCCGCTCTGACCGGAAGCAGCCGTTGTGATGCTGTAGTCCTTCGTACGCAAAAGGCTGCACAAGGCCTTCCGCCGTTCCGGTTCGTTCATCGGTGCACAAGACTTTTATCTTTTCCATAAGTCTTTACCTTGTTGAGATTGGGCTATAATGAGGATATCGCTAAAATTGAAAATCATTGCTATCGTCAGAAATATTATAGAACAAAATCGAGGCAAAAATAAGCTGAGTCAGAAATATTCCTTGTATTCGTTTTCCCATTTTGCATAAAATGAAACCTGATTTATGAATGGTTATTAATGCGGGTTGAAGATGATGAATACACATAACCCGAGAGTGGTGATTCTTTGTGGAGGAAAAGGGCTGAGGCTGGGAGATACGAGCAAGATTGTGCCCAAACCCCTCGTGAAAGTCGGTCATGTGCCTATTCTCCTTCATATCATGAAAATATACTGCCATTATGGCTTCAATAATTTTATCCTCTGTCTTGGCTATAAGGGAGAAATAATAAGGCAGTATTTTTCGAATCCGCCCAAACTTCCCGAAGAATTCAATCCGAATCAATTCCGTATCGAATTTGCTGACACCGGATTAGAGACAGACACAGGAGGGAGGGTAAAAAAAATCGAGGAGCTCATAGAGGAAGAGGATTTTTTCTTAACTTATGCGGATGGTTTAGCTAGCATCAACCTGAAAGACCAGTATGCCTTTCATCGTCTTGGGGGTAAGATTTTTACGATGACGTGTGTGAGGGCACGAAGTCAGTTCGGTATCGCAAAGCTTGACCGTCAGAGTACTGTTGTCGATTTTAAACAGAAGCCCTACCTCTCCCAATGGGTGAATGGTGGGTTTTTTGTGTGTAACCGGAAGGTATTTGATTATGTTGGTTTGGATGACTGTCTGGAGGAAGAGCCGTTTCAGAGGCTTGCCTCAGACAGGCAGCTCCAAGCTTACACGTTCAAAGGCTTCTGGGCATGTATGGACACGTATAAAGATTCTATGATGCTGAACGAGGAATGGAGTCAAAAACGGGCAAAATGGAAAGTTTGGTGAAGATTATGGATAAATACTTTTGGAAAAATAAAAAAGTAATGGTCACAGGAATCACGGGATTCCTAGGAGCACATCTGGCAAAAGACTTGCTCGAGAAAAAAGCTGTTGTTTTCGGGCTTATCCGTGATGACGACCCAGCATCAAATCTTGCTCTCCAGGGCATAACTGGAAGGACGATTACTGTCAGAGGTGACATAACAGATTATCTGCTCATTGAGAGAGTCCTGAATGAGTACGAGATGGATACAGTCTTTCATCTGGCCGCTCAGACAATTGTGGGCGTGGCCAACCGCTCTCCCCTCTCCACTTTTGAGTCCAACATAAAAGGAACTTGGAGTGTACTCGAGGCCTGTCGCATGTGTTCAAAAGTCAAAAGGGTGATCGTTGCCTCCAGTGACAAGGTTTATGGCTATCATAAGGAATTGCCTTATAAGGAATCCTATTCTCTGGATGGACTGTACCCCTATGATGCCTCCAAAGTATGTGCTGATGTTCTTGTACGATGCTACTATAAATTATACGGGCTTCCTGTGGCTGTCACGCGGCTGGCCAATATGTATGGTGAGGGAGACCTCAATTTTTCCCGTATTGTCCCAGATTCTGTTAGGTCAGTTGTTTTTAATCAGGATCCCATCATCCGCAGCGATGGAAGCCCTCTAAGGGATTATGTCTACATCAAGGATGCTGTTCGAGGTTACTTGATGTTAGCAGAAAAATTGAATCAACAGGGTGTTGTGGGAGAAGCCTTCAACTTTGGGACGAACGAACCCACGAGTGTTCTTAGCCTTGTGAACATGATCATCGATATTTCCGGAAACAAACGTCTTAAACCAAAAATCCTCTCAAAAGGAGAGCTCAAAGGAGAACTCACCAATCAATCCTTGGATTCCACAAAGGCACACACACGGCTTGGGTGGTGGTGTGAATGGAGCTTGAAAGACGGATTGGAAAGAACTTACAAGTGGTATGAGCAGTTTTTATCCGAAAAATGGCAGAGAGAGAGTTGACCTCTCTCTAGTTATTCCTGCCTATAATGAAGAACGGCGCCTGCCGCGAACTTTGGAATTGGTCAGCAAATACCTACAGCAACAGAACTATGCCTATGAAGTCATCGTTGTCGATGGTGGCAGTGCTGACAGGACGAGCCAAATCGTTAAGGATTTCCAAAAAACTCATTCTTGGTTGAGGCTTATCAGGCTCCCAAAGAACAGGGGGAAGGGATTTCATGTACGCACCGGCATAGTGGATTCCAGAGGCCGTTTTGTCATTTTCACCGATGCGGACCTATCCACGCCCATCAAGGAGGTGGGAAAACTCTTGTTCCTTTTTGAGGAGGGATATGATGTCGTTATCGGGTCCCGGAGACATGCAGATTCCAGAATTATCAAGCCCCAGAATTGGCTTCGCCGCCGCATGGGTCAAACGTATAATCAGCTGAACCGATGGCTTGGTATTAAAGATGTTGAAGATGTCCCCTGTGGTTTTAAAGGATTCAGGAAAGAAGCGGCAGAAAGAATATTTAAGGCGGCAAGGTTGAACGGATTCAGCTTCGATGCCGAAATCCTTTACCTCACCCAGCGCAGGTTTAACCTCCGATGGAAACAGGTGCCGATCGAGTGGAAACACTCCTACGGCAGCAAGGTCAGTATCTTAAGAGATCCCGCCGTTATGATCGTGGATTTGATCAAGATAAAACTATACGACCTTAGAGGCTTTTACAAGTAACATTCTTTATTCCCGTTATTGTTTGTGAATCCAGTGATATTTTTTTGATTTTTTGATATAAACGGCTAAATTTTCTAGGGGAATCTTGTTTTTTGGAGGAATCGGGCAGGTTCCGGAATTATGATTGTGTAGAATTCCAGTTTGATGACGCTGCGTTCGATATTTAACCGGTTGAGATGATCCAGTGTGCGTGTCTTCTTGAAACGAGTAATTTTTTTATGCGATTCTTCGCGCGCATAATTGTCAGAGAAAAAAAGGTAAGCTTTGTGAGTTTCCGGCACTTTATCAACATACGCTTTCAGCTTGGGATAGAAAAACGGAATAGTCACCGGGCCCAGAGAATCGGACACTTTGATCCTCCTATCTGATAGCAAATATATCGAGTAGGCGATGACCCAATCTGTTGTCAGATATCTGACTCCATTCCTATCCAGTACCGACAAAATCTCTCTATGTGAAGTCTCTTTGAATTTCACGGTTTTGAGAAAATAGTGGTAGTGAGGAAGAGAGAAGGCCAGGAGGAGGAGGAAGAGTAAAAGGGACTTAAAAGACACGAATTTCTTTATTTTATACACGCGGGAAAAGACAAAGAGATAACTCATCATGACACATATGGCTAGGTCGATGTTATGTCTGGGCTCATGAAATGGTTTCGGGCTCAAGATGAACAGTCTGCCCATGATGATGCCAAAAAGAAGGAGAAAGAATATATAGCTCCAGTCCAATCCCTTTATCTCCTTTTTCTTGAAGGGTAGGAGTTCTCTGACTGCAAGAAACAGAGCAAAGAGAAGCACACAGAAGGATAAATATACAAGTGCCCTGTTAAGAAAGATAAGGAAAGATTCGGTCCTTTGTTCCTCGCGGAAAAAAAATATTCCATAGTTGAATTCGAAACTGAAGATATTTTCGAAAACTGTCTTGAAATCTGTCAGTACATTCCCCAGCATCCTCGGTATCTTGTTTAGGGATAGGTCGGACAGAGAGAGAAATTCTTTTCGGTACCAGCCGCCCTTGGATAGCGGTTTAGGATAAAAAAGCTGATAATAAATCAGATGGAAACTTCCAGCCAATGCCGCACTCAGCAGGAGAACAAGATCCGAAAAGAAATGGCGGCTTAATATGGCGTATATGAAGACACACAGGAAAAAAGCGACGACGAAAAACAGGGCCATCGGGTGGATGTAAACAGAATAGAGAAGGAAATAGCTGGAAAAAAAGAGGCTGGCTTTATCTTTAAAAGAAAAATCGAAGAGATAGACGCCGAGGAAGAAAAAGAAGAGCATTTCCATGTAAGGGCCCGCTCTCAGGAAGAGTGAATAGTCAAAAATGACCTCTATGAAGGCGAAGTTCGCCAAAACAAAAACCATCAAGATTTTTCTGTCGATTATGGGCTTGAATGTTTCATAGAGAAGGAATAAAAAGCCGAGAAAAATCAAAAGTTGGAACAGGACAAAATAAAGATAGCGGCTTCCGAAAAAATCCCAGAGATAGGCCACACAGAGATACTTCAAGGTTCCGTTATGTCCGCTGGAATCGAGGAGGAAAAAGGGCACTGTTTTGGAGTCCCTGATCTCATGTGATTGTAGCGCCTCAAGGGAATTGTCTGAAGAGAGAACCATTCCCTCTGAATGACAGTAGAAGGGGAGACGGATCAAAACCACAAACGCGATACAGAGAATGATGAATGCCTGTTTTTTTGTAGATTGGACAAGGCCCGTAAAAAGCAGTATGAGCTCAATGATAAACAAGACTTTTATGATGCTGTAGAGAGGGATGAATTGGGTCATCACATAGATTTGGAAGAAAAGGCAGATCGCAAAGAGGTTATAAATCGCAATTTTACTTTTCGAGGTGAGTCTGAAGAGTTGTTCAAGTTTGTTCATCCGGATTCGCCTCAAACTTGTGTGGGATCCAACGGCCACTATTTTTATAAGTTATATCAAGGGAAAAAGAGATGTCAAATTTTTAAAAAAATATTTCTTTCAATTTTTTGAGTCCTTTGTGCGACTAAATTCATCGAGGTGAATTCTACAGTGGATTTCATCCAGGGTTTAAAAAGGCTATAATGAGAATGAAACAAGCAGATTTGTGATGAAGGTGAAAAATTGAAGACAGCGAAAGAGTCACAATCCCCTCCGGCTAAACCAAAAGAGACCGAAAAAGAGCTTCAGAAAGTCACCCAAACTCTCGAGACTTTAAGCGCTTGTCACAAGGTTCTTGTTCAAGCCACAGAGAAATCCGAGCTCCTGAATAAGATCTGCCAGGAGATCGTGGAAGTCGGGGGCTACAAAATGGCTTGGGTGGGAATTGCCGCCCAAGATAGCGAAAAAACAATCCGCCCATTCGCCAAAGCGGGCGATGAGGATGGGTTCCTCAGCAGAGTGAAAGTCACCTGGTCTGACATAGGAAAGAGCCACTGCCCGACAGGAAAGGCGATCCTCTCCCGCGAGCCCGTTGTAATCAACAATATCCTCAACAATCCGGACAATATGCCCTGGCGTGGCGAAGCGCTGAAGCGTGGTTATGGAGCTGTGATTGCTCTGCCTTTGATCAGCAATGGAGGCATCTTCGGCGCACTCACGATTTTTTCGGAAGAGGCCGATGCTTTCCAGAAAGAAGATGTGAACCATCTAATGGATCTGGGGGAGAATCTGGTTTATGGGATCGTAGCACTGCACACACGGACAGCGCGCAATAGGGCTGAGGTCGAGGTCAAAAAGAACCTTAACAAACTGCAGCAGACATTGGGTGCTATCATCCAGGTGTTGGAAAAAACTGTTGAAGTCAGAGATCCCTATACAGCCGGGCATCAGCGGAGAGTGGCGGACCTGGCGCGCAGTATCTCATCAGAAATGGGATTTTCTCAAGACCGCGTAGATGGAATCCGCATTGCCGGTATCATCCACGATATCGGAAAGATCTATGTGCCCGCAGAGATCTTGAGTAAACCCCGCCGGTTGACCACCTATGAGTTTAACCTGGTCAAAACCCATTCTCAGGTCGGTTATGACATATTGAAGACGATCGATTTCCCATGGCCAGTGGCCAGGATCGTCCTGCAGCATCACGAAAGGCTTAACGGTTCCGGCTATCCCAACAAGCTCATGCACGACAACATCCTGATCGAGGCGAGGATTTTGGGAGTGTCTGATGTCGTTGAGGCGATGGCGTCCCATCGGCCCTACCGTCCGGCGCTTGGTCTGGATGCGGCTCTCAAAGAAGTGTCAGACCATAAGGGGAGTCTTTATGATCCGGAGGTCGTCGAGATCTGCGTGCGGCTTTTTAAGGAAAAGCGGTTCGATTTTGAACCCTAAAAGCACGTCTTAAACAGAAGCGTCACTCCTTAGATTTAATTATTCAGAAGTCCAACTGTTACTCAGGAACAACCACTTGTTTTCCTGCTTTATCAAAACGGAGGTCCATGGTCCTGACATCACCGTCTCCTTACCCTCAGGGTCTTTAAGTATATTCTTATAGGTGGCGTAGAGAATGGCAACGTTTCCCACGACGTGGATTTCCAAAGGCTCTGATTCACAAGATATCCACTTAACTTTCGATTTATAGATCTCTTCCAATCCTTTTAAATAGACTTCAATGCCAACGGGGTGTTCCTCTTTAAAATACCACCAGCTGATTTTTGGGTGCCAAAAGCTCTTAAGCTTCCCAATGTCCCCCTTAACAGCAGCCTCAACAAGCTTTTGAAAACTGTCTGCAACTGCCTTCTGTTCAATTGTCCATTCTTTGGCAGAAATGGGTGTAGACTCAAGCAGGAAGGCCCAGAGGCAAAAAACTAGACCCAATAGCACAACTAAAGATTTTCCATTCATAAAAAACCGCCTCTTACTCAATGAGAAACCCTCTTGAATTGTCATAATTAAATCTTACCCAAGAGGCCATGTCAATGTTTGTGTTTTTATCTGCTGTAAATGAGAATGTACAATTGTAAAGTGTGGGACGACCCGGTCAGCAAAAGGGGATTATGATAGCCCGGAACGGGCAAAGAAGGTTTAAGTCGTTTCTTGTATCGTTATCAAATAGATATCACACTGAAATAGGCGTTTCAATTGTACTTTAGCGCAATATAATTGAGCATTTTATTAGGGATTCAAGTTGACAAAGGTGTTAAAAAAAGGGAAAAATTGTTGCAGAATGACACAGGATATCATAGGTGGAGGAATTTTGATTGTTCTTCCGCAGCGAAACACACTTTATCCCCGCTTTTTATCGCGTCTATGGAAATCCTCGATCAAAGAGTCAAGCACTAAAATTAGCAAAAAAAATGGTCAAGATGGAATGGATCGCTCGCTGGGAAGAGGATATCGACACTTTGCGAGAGATCTTCCCCGCGGCCAGATTTATCCATATCGTAAGAGACGGGCGTGACGTAAGCCTGTCCCTGTTGAAGGCGAACTTTGGCCCGCGGACTATTTACGGTGCCGCCACGTACTGGCAAAAGTGTGTACAGGCAGGGCTTCGATCTGAGAATAGTGTCCCTGCTAACCGGTTGATGAACATCCGCTAGGAGGATTTACTGTTGGATACGGAAAAGGAAATGCCTCAGGTCTGTGATTTTTTAGAGGTGTCTTTTGATCCCGCTGTTTGCACGCCGACTGTTATAGGATTCCGCTATCGCAAGCCCATTTTTCGCAAGAGGGCAGAGTCCTATGGTATGACCGATAGAGTCGTGCCGAAGAATACTCAAAAGTGGAAAGAAGAAATAAGCCATACCGACCAGGTCGTTTTTGAATCGGTTACAGGGGATCTTTTGGGTCGATTGGGATATGAAATGCGTGGATTGAAAAGAGAATTGTCGTCCACGGAAGTATTTAAATATCGGATGAGAGAATATCGAGGTCAATTCTTTATGCATCTTTCCAACAACTAAAAGCACAACTGGCTATGGACTGAACTTCAAATGCGGTGGGCATCAAAACGTGCGGCCATGAAGGAATCTAAGACATGGAAAAAATGAGAGGTCTACTCCATTTTTTAGTACGGTTATTCTGCTTTTTTTCGGATGTATTCAAAGCCAGACCCAGGAAGTATCGGATGTTTTCAAGCGGGTCCGTGCATCTATTGTTGTTATCGATGAAAGCGGTACAGATGCGGAATATGAATTGAAGATACCCAGTGGCGAGATAAAAATTCCCATCCAGCTCTGAAAAGTCGCAACTCTCAGCCTGATGAGCTATACGCCTGCGATCTTTCGAAAATGAAATCCGTAGATGGCCAGTGTGATGGCCAGGCTGAAAAAGCGGGGGCGCCTCATTAAAGTCCAGGATACAAGTTTCCAGTATTGCAGTCGTTCTTTTCCTGTTATCCCCAAAAACCAGATGGACTTGAGGAATGCGTTGAGGTGAGAAAATTTGAAATGGAGTTTTATTTTTTTCGGTTGATATTCCTTCAAGAATGTAATCACGCGCTTATAATAGTTTTTAGGTGAATAAATTGTACCTAGAATTTCCTTGTAACCACTGATGAGTGTTTCAATGTTCATTTTAGGGATGAAATTGAGAGAAAAGTCCGTATTGTCACCGCTTGAATCCTTCAACAGTCGATCTTCTTTCTTCAGGCGCTTATAAAGTTTGGTCCCGCGCGGCGCATTCAGCAGACCCACCATAGCTGTGACGATTCCGCTCTTTTGGATAAAGTTTATTTGGCGTTCGAAAATTGAAGGAGGGTCATTATCAAATCCGACGATAAATCCTCCCTGGACTTCAAGGCCATTGCTCTGGATTTTTTTCACACATGCGATCAAATCCCGATTTTTATTCAGATATTTATTGCATTCTGTAAGGCTTTCTTCATTGGGCGTTTCGATCCCGATAAAAACTCTGTTAAATCCTGCCTTTGCCATCAATCCCATCAGCTCCTCGTCGTCGGAAAGATTTATGGATGCCTCAGTGTAAAAAGAAAAAGGGTATTTTTTTTGGCTCATCCATTCGATAAGAGAAGGAAGGAGTTCTGTTTTTAGCTTTTTTTTGTTGCCGATGAAGTTGTCATCGACAAAAAACACGTTGCCTCTCCAGCCGTGTGTGTGCAAGACCTCCAGTTCGCTTAAGATCTGATTTTTGCTCTTGGTCCGAGGATTGTGCCCGTTCAGAACGACGATATCGCAGAATTCACAGTTGAAAGGGCAGCCTCTGGAATATTGAAGGCACATGGAATCATATCTCTTCATGTTGATGAGTCCCCATTCTGGGGGAGGAGTCTTTTCGACATCAGGCCAACCTGTGGCGGTGTAGATGCGCTGGGCTTTCTGGTTTTTGAGATCTTGCAGAAAGGAGGGAAGTGTCGCTTCAGCTTCATTCAGAACAAGATGGTCTATATCCTTAAAATCTTCGTATGCTGTCGTAAAAAGCGGGCCTCCCGCAACGATTGTTTTTCCCAGGTCTTTCCCTCTCCGGATGACTTCCAATGTTGAATTTTTCTGAACGACCATGGCGCTGATAAATAGTGAGTCCGCCCATTTGAGGTCTTCCTCCGTGAGAGCAGAGACATTCAAATCGATCAGCCTTTTTTCCCATTCTTTGGGAAGCATCGCTGCGACTGTCAGTAAACCCAAGGGTGGCAATGATGCTTTCTTAGAAACAAACTTCAGGGCGTATTTAAAGCTCCAGAAAGTATCGGGGTATTTTGGGTAGATGAGAAGTGCTTTCATATCCAACCTCCTGAATCAATCTTATCAGGCGAGTTTAGGTAGAATAGCATTTTTTCAACAGAAATGCGAGTAAATCCATCAAAAAAGTACTGGAAAAATGTATCAAAAAAAGGGGACTGGCCCCTTTTTTATTCGTAGCGGAGAGAGTCCACGGGATTGGCCAGCGCAGCTTTGATGGAGTGGTAGCCGACCGTTACAAATGCTATGAACAGCGTCAATGCTGCAGCTAGAATAAATATCAACGGACCGATACTGACCTTGTAGGCAAAGTCCTGAAGCCATCCTCTCATCACCACATAAGCCAATGGCCATGCGATCAGATTCGCTATGGCGATACATTTGATGAATTCTTTGGCCGTGAGTGTGACGATCCCGGGAATCGAAGCTCCCAAAACCTTCCGGATACCGATCTCCTTAGTCTTTTGCTCTGCCATGTACGCACCCAGTCCAAAAAGCCCCAAACACGAAATAAGAATGGAGAGGAGGCTGAAGCCGTTGAACAGCCGGCCGAGCCGCCATTCTGGTTGGTACTGTCGGTCGTAAAAGTCCTCATAAAAGAAGTAGCGGTAGGGATAACCTTTAGTGTGAGAGTTAAAGGTCGATTCGATCTTTGCCAGAGTTTCCTGAATCCGGGTTCCTTCGATCTTGATAAAGACAAAGGTGTGCCAGGGCCTGTACATCCTGAAAACAAAAGGCCTTAGAGAATTGTGGAGAGTGCGCGCGTGGAAATCTTTGACAACCCCAATGACATGCGCTCTTCGGAAAGACTCAGGCCAAGCCGGGTGGGCCATGTAGATAACCGTCCCGATGGGATTCTCAAGTCCCATTCGCAAAGCGGTGGTCTCCGTGATGACACAGGCATCCTTCATATCTGTCGCGAATTCCTGCGAGAAGCCCCTCCCCTGTGTGATCTCCATGTTGAAGGTTTTGAAAAAATCGTAGTCGACAACAGTGTAGTCAATACCCAGCATATCTTCGTCTGGGTTGCCTTCCCAGTCGATGGAAAAACTCTGGCCGATATCCGTCGGTCCTTGAGCAGCGCTCGTCACATACCTGATCCCCGGTATGGTCAGAAGTTCATTCTTGAAGGCATCGAACCTTGTCTGCAAGATTGGATTATTAATGAGGATCACCACATTTTCCCGATCGATACCGATATCGTGTTTTTGGATGAAACGCAGCTGCTTGGATACGACGAGTGTGCACGTGATGAGACTCACAGAGATGACAAACTGGAAAATGATCAAGAGCTTGCGCATCCCAGAGCCTTTGGCTTCGAATCTTGGTTGACTCTTCAGGGTGTGGACTGGCCGGAACGATGAGAGAAAAAACGCCGGATAACTTCCTGCAAGCAATCCGGTCACAACGGTCGCGAGGAGAAGAGTCAGGATGATGGAGATGTTGGCCTTGGAGAGGAGGGTTAAAGATTTGCCGGTAAAGAGGTTAAACTGTGGAAGGGTAATTTTCACCAGGAGCAGAGACAGCCCCAACGAGAGGAAGGCCACCACCAGAGCCTCTCCCAAGAATTGTCTTATAAGCTGCGACCGAACAGCGCCGATTACCTTCCGCATCCCAACTTCTCTGGCTCTCCGGGAAGACCGTGCTGTGGTCAAATTCATGAAATTCACACACGCCATGAGCAGGATGAAGACAGCGATAACAGAGAAGATGGTGACTTTTTTTATGCTGCCAGGACGAACACGTTCGTACAGATGGACTTTTGTCAAAGGTTGGAGGACCGCAGAATATGTCGCCTCAGAGTCCTCGTTCTCCCTGTAGATGCCCTCGATCTTAGTGGTAAAGTCCTCAGCCGACACGTTCGGCCTCAGAAGAACGTAACAGGGACCCATCCATTCCTCCCACCGGGCTAGTCGGTCCTCTCCCAGAAGCTCCACTCTAGTCACGAGGTCGAATTGGATGTGGGAATTTACCGGGATATCCTCGATAACTCCAGTCACTGTAAAATCCGTTTCCTCCCGGGCCAAATAGAGCGCTTGACCAATCGGGTCTTCGTTCCCGAAATATTTCTTGGCTGTGGATTCTGTGATGACGATAGAGTCCCTGTCTTCGAGGGCTGTATCCGGATCGCCTTTGATGAAGGGAAAGGTGAACATCCGGAAGAAGCCCGGATCTGTGAGGCAGATGTTGTCCTCTTCGAACTTTTTATCCCCGTAAATCACGAGCGATCCATACCAGGGCCAGACCCGGGCAACCTCTTCGACCTCCGGGTAAAGGGATTTTAATGCCGGTGCCAGAGCATAGGTGGGATTGGGGATAAAATCGCCGTCTTGTGTTTTGTTCAGAACCCTGAAGATCCTGTCTTTTTTTGTGTGGAAATGGTCAAAGCTCAATTCATCCTTCACCCAGAGTCCGATCAAAATGAAACAGGCCATGCCGATGGTCAGGCCCATGATGTTGATAAACGAGTAGCCTTTTTGCCGGGAAAGCGTGCGAAGCGCCACTTTGAGATAACTTCTGATCATGGTCATTCTCCATGTAAATGCTTCGATAAGGAATGCAAAAAATAATGCGATGATTTGGAAGACAGACTGGAGATTTGCCCTAAAGGCTCCTTTCTCCTCTAGAGCCTGTTTATGCCGAGCAGAAAGGTCTTCCTCCACTGAAAGCAGCATCTCCTCATCGGCATAGCGCCGCAGAAGGGATCTGGAAAAACGGGAAAATCGGAATTCCTTATCTTTCATAATTTAACTTTATTTTTGAGGTCGGGCACACCCAACCAAACGGATTCGTTCACTTCCTGTATAGATACGAGCTTCTTCATCCCGAGAGAGGAGAGCTTGTAGTAGATACGCGGCCGCCCTCCTTTTTCGGTGGAGCCTTTAGCCTGGGAGGCTTCGACATAGCCGTTTTTCTTCAATCGGCTCAGGGGTGCATAGATGGCGCCCGACATCCACTCGACACCCGTGTCTTTCTCCACTTGGTCTCTGATCGAGATCCCATAAGCGTCGTCCTTCAACTTCCAGATGGCCAGGAGGAGCATTTCCTCGATCCTGGATAGGTAGTTCATGGCTTTCCTCCTCTCAATTATATTCGTCTATTAGTATTCATTTTATAGCATTCATATTATATTATACGCACCACTCAAAAAAAAGTTCAACATAAATTCAAATATTTTGTACACTTCTTCCTACAAATCCATAAAGGCCGGACTTGCCAATCCTGTGGACACACTCCGTTTTGAATAAAAAAGGGACTGTCCCCTTTTTTTAGTCGAGAGAAGAAGAGACCGTTTCCCCGATCGTTTCGCACCAAGAAATGAGATGAGTTAAATATCTTTTGGGGTGGGCTATGATGGTCCGGTCCGCACGATTTACGATCAAAAATTGATGGGTGCTTTCACCTTTGACGTATTCATCCAGTATGTGATGGGAGAGAGCCGAACATCGGCCCTGCCAGGGTATGAATTCACCTATGACAGTGCGTTCTGGGTTGTGGGATGCGGCGTCGGCATGAAACTCTAACTCAAATCAGCTGAACTTATCAAAGTATATTTGATCTTCAGGAATGCCTTTTTCCAACAACCGGTCCGTGCATGAATCCACCATGTCCGGATTTCCACAGATGTAGACATCATAATCGGCTCCTTCCGGAACGAGGTCTTCAATGAGATCGGTCACCCGGCCTCTCTTGCCTTCCCATTGTGTGCTTTCGGCCTCTCTGGAGAGTGTCGGGATGGACGTGAATGCAGGCAGTTGTTTCTCCATTTCTCTAAGCTCTTCCACACAGCACAAATCCTCTTGTATCCGCGTTCCAAAAAAGAGACTGGTTTTCCTCTGGATCTGCTCTGACCGGATATGCCGGAGGATCGACATGATCGGAGCCAACCCTGTTCCGGTCGCGATCAATAGGATATCACGCTCTGAATCACGAAAGTAAAAATCTCCAAACGGGCCGCGCATGATCAGCTCTTTCCCTTCTTTGAGATATTTGTGAACATAGGTCGAAACCACCCCTTTTTCTATCAGGCCGATATACAGTTCTACCGAAAGCGGCTCTTTGGAGGAGGAAGCCATGGAAAAGGCTCTGTATTCCGGCTCCTTCGAGAGCTTGTATTTGGGAATCTCGAGCTGTATGTACTGTCCTGGCTTAAAGGAGATCCCCTCTTCTGGCAAAAGGATTCCTAAAGTGACACTTTTGATGAATGGAGTCAGGTCAACGATACGGTCCACTTTAACTTTTAATTCTTTGATCAGGAAAAGTTCTGCGGGAAGCTCGATCACCAGATCGTTTCGCACTTTGACCTGACACGAAAGCCTGACATTTTCTGCCTGTTCTTCTTCAGTGAGATAAGGAGTTTCCGTGGGAAGGATTGGTCCGCCACCTTCGAGGACTTTCACCTTGCAGTACGCACATATGCCCTTGCCCCCACATGCTGAGGGAATAAAAATCCCCTCCTCCATCAAGCTGAACAGCAGAGGATTTCCTCCTTCGACAACCAGTTCTTTTTCCCGGTTGATCGAGATGCGGCACTCTCCATAGTTAGCGATAAAAGCGTCTGCTAGCTCGAGCAGCAACGCAAAGAGCGCACCGATCCCGCTG
>CAZIMJ010000371.1:0-21544 GCA_964540205.1 uncultured Eubacteriales bacterium
AGATCATCGACAAAGTGAAAATTAAATGGGAACTCAGGGGAGAATTCCTGCCATGTTTTTTCGATGTGGGCGATAGTTGCCGGTACATTTTCTGACGAGATCTTGACACTGATCATCCACAGCCATGAATCGTTCCATCCGAACATCTGAGGCTGGATCGGGTATCGCAGAGTCTGGTAGTGAAAATCCTTAACGACGCCGATGATTTCCACATCATTTAAAGGGAAGGAAGATCCCCCCAGATCGTCGTGGTGAAGAATCGTCCCCACCGGTTCTTCCAATTCCAGAGTCCGCACCGCTGTCTCATTCAAGAGACAAGTCCTTAATGGATCGGTCGACATTTCCCTCGAAAAATTCCTGCCGGCGATTATTTCCAGCCCATACACATCAAAATAGTCAGGATCCACAGTAAAGATGGCATAGCCGCTCCTTTCGCCCTTGTACTCAAAACCTTCCCTGTTGTACACAAGCCCGGGACGCCCTTGAGAATAAGTTACATTGTGGATCTGAGAGTGCTGCATAAGCTTGTTCTTGAAGGTTTCTTTATTTTTGCGGATACTCATGTTCCGATAGATCTCCATATAAACAATGTGCTCTTTTTTAAAACCCAAATCTTTATTCTTGATGTACTGAAGCTGCTTTAAAACGACTAATGTGGCAATAATCAGAATAATAGAGATGCTGAACTGGAAACTAATGAGGACTTTGCGAAATACACCGGACTTCACTCCCTTGACCTTCTCTCTCTTTAATACAGCCACCGGACGGAAAGCCGACAGATAAAAGGCAGGATAAATTCCTGCGAGTACGCCCACGAGAACTGCCCCTCCGGCAAAAATGAACAACACCAGAGGATTCCAAATATAATCCACAGTGAGACTTCGCTGGGTCAGTCTGCTAAATTCCGGAAGGAACATCGCTGCCAAGCCTGTAGCCGCCACAAACGAGACCAAACTGAAAAGGACGGACTCGCTCAGAAATTGCGTAACAAGTCGCTTCCGTGTGGATCCCACCACCTTTTTGATCCCGACTTCCTTGGCCCTAAGCGAAGCCCGGGCGGTCGATAGATTGAGAAAATTCACACAGGCAATGAGCAGAATAAACATGGCGATGGCCATAAACACATAAACCATCTGTTTATTCCCCTGATGACCGTAGAGCACTGCTGAAAAATATAGGTCCCTCAGCGGAAACAACTCAAAGGCAAAATCGACGTTCCATAATTCCTTTAGGGTGTCATGAAACAAGTCAGTGATCTTACCAGCCACAGCCACTCTATCATGTGTTTTTGGCAGTAAAACATATGTCGCAAGATTCCAGGAATTAAAGCTGTCCAACTCGCTCTGGCCGATGATTTTCCCCAAATTTTCGAATGGCGCCAGCACATCAAACCGCAAGTGCGTGCGCTCGAGGTCTCTCATTACTGCTGTCACGTGGTACTCGTGGCGGTTGTTCACCTCGAGTGTTTGTCCGATGGGATCTTCATTGCCGAATATCCGCCTTGCCACACTCTCTGTCAGGATTAATGCAAATGGATCCTCGAGTGCAGTCTTTGGATTTCCCGCGATAAAGGAAAATGTGAAAACATCGAACACCGAGGAGTCTGCCCAGCCGAAGTTTCTGATCACTAATGATTTTTCTTTACTCGGGTCATTGTTCGGCCGATATTTCATCAGGTAGTCGTGCCGGAACTTGAAGCGAACGACCTTCTGAGCTTCGGCAATATTTTCCGAGATCAGCTTCCCCACAGCCGGAGCCGTGGACAATTGCTGCCCGTTTTCGCCCTGGACGCGGTAGATCCTCTCTAAGTTTTCGTGATGTTTATCGACACTGAATTCATGCTGCACAAAAAGTGTGATCAGCATGAACACGCCGATGCCTAATGTCAGTCCTGCGAAATTAATAAATGAATAACCCTTGTGCTTTTTTATAAGACGGCAGAACACTCTGAGATAGTTCCCGGTCATGGCAAAACTCCAATAAAGTGTGTTTTTAAAAAATGCTGGGAGTGCCGCCGGAATCTGAAGCCAGTAGCCAATGCGAGCTTTTAGGGGGCTCTCCTCCCGATATATCGATAAGAACTGCTCCTCCAGGTCGCCCATGGCCCCGTAGCGGATATCGCTGTCGATGATCCGCCCTAGGATCCACCGGGCGATGCGAGGAGGTTTTGGTGATTTAATCATTATCACTTCTCTAATACATGGAAATTAGCCCTCAAATTTCTGAGGAGTGATTTCTTCCCAGATCAATTTTTGGACGCGGTAAAGGTCAACCAATGCGTCTTTACCTTTTTTGGTGACACGATAGTAGACCTTGGCGCGGCCGCCGCGTTCTGGGGTTGGCTCTCCTTTAATGGTGGTCACATAGCCGTTTTTTTGCAGACGCCCTAAGGGGCCATAGATAGCTCCCAGGAGCCATTTTTTGCTCGTGGCCTTAATGACCTCCTCCCGAATTGACATTCCATAAGCCTCATCACCCAACCGCCAGATCGCCAGTAGAATGATCTCTTCGATCCGAGAGAGTAGCTTCATTGTTCTGTCCCTTCACTATATTTATACGTTTTATGATAAAATTGGTTGCCAACAAATTTAAAAAAAAAGGGACTGGCTCCGATTTTCTGCAAGAAAAGAGGTGCCTGTCCCCTGGTTTTTTCCCTATGTCGTTCTTAACAAATCCATGTTACTATAATCTCTGAAATAATTTATTCACAATCCAAACCTAAGGAACGATCCATGAAAGCCATGCTCCTTAATAAATTCGCCCTTATAGACCAGAGTCCCCTTGAATTGACTGATGTCCCAATGCCGGAATCCGGAGCCGAAGACATCCTCATCCACATCAATGTCTGTGGCATTTGCCACACCGACCTGCACACTATTGAGGGCGAACTCCCCGACGTCAAACTTCCGATCATCCCCGGCCACCAAATTGTCGGAAACATAGAAAAGATGGGAAGCAAGGTCTCTCGCTTCAAAGAGGGGGACAGAGTTGGAGTGGCATGGCTCTACTCGACAGAGGACGATTGCAAGTATGCCCAACAGGGCAAAGAAAACCTCTGCGAGAATGCCCAATTCACCGGATATCATGTCAACGGAGGTTACGCAGAATACATCGCAATTCCCGAGAAATTTGCCTATCCTATCCCTTCCATTTTTTCTGATCAAGAGGCTGCGCCTCTCCTTTGTGCAGGGATCATCGGCTACAGAGCTCTGCGCCTCAGCGAAATCAAATCCGGCCAACGCCTTGGCCTTATCGGTTTTGGCGCATCTGCCCATGTGGCCATTCAGGTGGCTGTTTACTGGGAGTGTGAAGTCAATGTCTTCTCACGGAGCGAGGAGCACCGCAGCCTTGCCCGAAAACTCGGCGCAGTCTGGACCGGAACATTAAAAGATAATCCCCCTCACAAGCTCGACAGCATCGTGAATTTCACTCCCGCAGGACCAACAGTCCTGGATGGCATGAAACTCTTAGACAAAGGTGGAACACAAGCACTTGCCGGTATTTACATGTCTCCCATCCCGGAGATGGATTATGTGAAATATCTCTACCATGAACGAACTCTCCGTAGCGTGGCCAATGCCACACGACAAGATGGCAACGAACTCCTCAAAATTGCAGCAGAGATCCCCATCAAAACCACGACCCAAATCTTTCCCCTTGAAGAAGCCAACCAAGCCCTCCAACTCCTCAAAGACAGCAAGATCGACGGCGCCGCCGTCCTCCAAATCACAGAATAAAATGGGGACTGGCTCGTTTTTGCGTAAGCAAAAAGGTGCCTGTCCCCAATTTTAAGCTTTCTAAACGATTGAAAATTCCTCACCATTCCGCTATATTTATTACACCTTCAAAACTGAAGGGTATCTGGTGCGCCCGTAGCTCAGCTGGATAGAGCGACTGACTACGAATCAGTAGGTCGGCAGTTCGAATCTGTCCGGGCGTACCAGGCATCTCCTTATTTTTCAATAGTCTATATGCACTCCTGACCTCATACTTTAATAAGATCTTCACCCATGAGGTCTTCTCCCTGCTGCTCCGGGAAAAGCTCATCGGCCTTTTCCTGGTGCAGAAGATTTTCCGTTGGCGCAGAGGATCATCTCGGTACGCTCGAGCCCGGCAATCTGGCGGACATAACCTATCCTCTTATCGAACTCATATACTGCATTTTATCAAGAATCATAGGAAAAGGATATTGGGCGCGACTTCGCGGACGGTTTTCCCCTTTTTTGACTGATCTTCGGGTTGTTAGATTATTTTTTCAGTGGACTCGAAATAGCTGTGTACTTTTTGGCTTAAAGAGCCACCCGGTAACCCTGTGTCGATGTTTTCTTGGTCTTCGTCTCGTGTTCTAAATCTGTTCTAATTGTGTTATGAAAAAGGTGAGATTCGAGTTCATTATCCGCTTTACAAAAGGCATCCCGCATCATTTTCAGGCTGGATTGGATGTACACTCTACCCGTCATTCTGAAGCGGCAGGATGCTTCTTACAACCAGGCCCTCTTTGCTATCCGGGGTAAGGGAGTTGAGTAACCTGTTCCTGTTATTCCACGATTATGTTCGGGACGTTTTTCTTGCGGAGCATTTCGTTGAACGCGCCCAGCTCCTTGATGAGGACTCCCTCCAGCAGGCCCAGGGTACTGCGTAACTGCTCCTCGAGCACTCTCTGCACCTCCAGCTGCTGGCTGGTCGGCCTGAAATCGCCGCTAGCGAGGCCGTTGGCCAGGTAATTGATCTTCGAGATGAGCTTGGCCCCGAAGCGGACGCCGTCCTGTCCTCTACCCGTAAGGCGCAGGTCGACCAGGTTCGTTTCCAGGTCCGTCAGCTTCCGGTTCAAATCTTCGCCTGAATTGCGGATCGCAGCATCGTCGTTTAACCTGAGGAACCCTTCAAGCTGACTCCGCACGACCTCTACCCGGTTCACCATGGCGGCTGCGTCGTTGAGGTCTTTTCTCAGCTCGAAAAGCATGACCATCTGCGCCTGGATATCCGCCTCACTGCCGCCCGAGTTCGGGTCCTTGAGCACAGTGAGGGGCTGCGTCAGCTCGCGCTCGCCGACCGCGATTTTCACGGTGTAGCTGCCTGGAGGCGCCAGGATGCTGAGCGAGCCTGCACCGGGGGCCGACCGCCACCCATCAGGACCCACCTCCAGCCAGGCCGCATACAGCGGGCTGGTGCGGAGACGGACTTCCTCCGAAGGTTCGTAGCGGAGGTCCCAGCAGATCCGGTTGATCCCTGCCCGGTTCGAGCCGGTCAGTCTGCGGACCACTTCGCCTTTCTGATCCAGAATCGTGAGCGAGACGCCGTCCGGCGCCGGATCTTTCAGGAAGTAGTTAATTGATGCACCATATTTCGGGTTCTCGCCAACCGTGGGGTCATCGTAAGGGGTTGACGGCGCCGTTATGGGCCGGAAACGGTACGCCGGTCGTGGCGGAAACAGGTGCAGTCCGGAGGCGAGCACCTCTGCAGTGAGCTGCTGCAGCGGCGTAATATCGTCCATGATCCAGAAGCCGCGGCCGTAAGTCGCGATCACCAGGTCGTTGAAATGTTCCTGCACCGTAATGCCGTAGACCGGGGCATGCGGCAGGTCGTTCTGCAGCGGCTGCCAGTTCTCGCCTTCGTTGAAGGATACGTAGATTGCGTTCTCCGTTCCCAGGTAGATCAACCCGCGACGCACGGGGTCCTCGCATATCCAGTGTGCGTAACTCAGCATGCTCCTTGGGATGCCGTTGGTAATCGATCGAAACGTCCTGCCGTAGTCCTTTGTCCTGTAGACAAAGGGATCGCGGTTGTTCATCTGGTGAAAGTCGACGGCGATGTAAGCCGTCGCTGCATCGTAGCGTGAAGGCGCAATGCAGCGGACTGAGCCCCAGGGCGGCAGGTCAGGCAGGTTCGCCGTAATGTTTGTCCAGGTCTTCCCTCCGTCGCGCGTCAATTGAACTAGGCCGTCATTGGTGCCAACCCAAATGAGCCCGCGTTCCTTCGGTGATTCGGCAATGGCATAGACGACGCCCGCATATTCGACGCCGATGTTGTCGGGCGTAAGGCCGCCGGAGCTCCCCATGCGGCTGCGGTCGTTGAGTGTGAGGTCGGGACTGATGAGCTGCCAGCTCTGGCCGTCGTCAGTCGTGCGGTGGACATGCTGGCTGCCGACGTAAAGCGTACTGCGATCGTGCGGAGAGATCTGGAATGGCGAGTCCCAGACGAAACGGTATTTTACACCCTCCGCCGGACCGTTGGACCGGTCGGGCCATACCTCGACGTTGCGGAACTGCCGCCGGTTCTCCTCAAAACGCACGAGGATGCCGCCGACCATGCCGGAACCGGACGCGGTGGACCAGATGATGTTGGAATCGACGGGATCGGGCGTCGCCCAGCCGCTCTCGCCGCCTCCCACCGAATGCCACATGCCGCGCGGAATTCCCCTGCGGCTCAGGCGGCTGTTGCTCGGCCCGCGATACGAAGGCTCGTCCTGCTTGTTGCCGAAGACGTTATAGGGGATCTCATTGTCGGTGGTGACGTGGTACATCTGCGCATTGGTCAGCCGCTGGCGGAACCAGGTGCGCCCTCGGTTGATGGTAATCGATAGCCCCTGGTCGTGGCCGACGATCTGGCGGTCCGGATTCGTGGGATCGATCCAGATGTCGTGGTGGTCACCGCCGGGCGCCTCGCCGCGGGGCACTATGTCGAGTGTCCGGCCGCCGTCGATGGACCTGGCGTACGACGCCGTCAGGAAATATGCCTCGTCTTCGTCGTCGGGGGCCACGGCCATGCGCGAGTAGTAGTGGGCCCGCCCCATGGCGTTGCGGTCGTGACTCACTACGGTCCAACTCTCGCCTCCGTCGTCGCTGCGAAACACCTGGCCGCTGTCGGTCGGCTGCCCTTTCCACGGTATGCCGTCGCCGGTTTCGATCAAGGCGTAGACGCGGTTCGGATTCGAGGCGGCGATAGCGACGGCGACCTTGCCCACCGGCTTGGAAGGCAGCCCGCGGCCGCTCAGCTTATTCCAGGTCGCTCCGCCGTCACGCGAGAGGAACAGGCCACTCCCGGGCCCGCCGCTCTCGCGGCCCCAGGTGCGGATCTCAAGCTGCCACATGCCCGCAAAGAGCACGCGCGGGTTTGTCGGATCCATGGCGATATCCGAGCAGCCGGTGTGCTCGTCGACAAAGAGCACCTTGGTCCAGGTCTTGCCGCCGTCCGTCGTGCGGAACACACCCCGATCTGGCTGCGGCCCGTAGGCATGGCCCAGAGCGCATGCAAAGACAACGTCGGGATTTCGGGGATCGATGACAATGCGAGGAATGCGCCCGCTCAGCTCGAGCCCCATCAATGCCCACGTCTTGCCGGCGTCCATCGACTTGTAAATGCCCTGGCCGACGGAAATGTGGCTGCGGATCTTGCCTTCGCCGGTGCCGGCCCACACGATGTTGGGATCCGAATTCGCCACCGCGAGGGAGCCGATCGACTGCACCGGCTGGTCGTCAAAGATGGGCTGCCAGTGGACACCGCCATCGGTTGTCTTGTAGATGCCACCCGAGGCTGCACCGGCATAATAGACTCGGGGATCGCCTGGCACGCCGGCAACGGCTGAGAAACGGTTGCCTTCCGGTCCAACGAAACGCCAGTGGAACTGCCGATATGCGTCGGCGCTCGGCAGCGCACCCTGCTGCGCCAGGGCCACCTGTGCACACGCCGCGGCCAGCACGAGTGCGATAAAGAGGACGAATCTCGTTGCTCTCGACATTAAAACCTCCTGGTGGGATGGAAAGACAAAAAATTCTTTTTCAGCTCTACGGGCTGGATGAGTATCTTTGACCTCATTTTCCTATTAAACAATCGTCAGGAAATATAAATCATGATAAAAAGGATGTCAAGGACCATTGGAAGTCATTGGAAGTCACTCCTGATGGGCGAAAATGCCTCAATGGCCGCAGAGACGAAAAAAAAGTCTGAAATCAGTCAGGCCTCTCCGCCAGAAAGGTTAGCTTGAGTAGATTGATGATACGAAGAAATGTCTGGTTAGAATAGAGACTTATTGTGACTAAGACGTTGGATAACCCGTCCAATGCTCTAAATCGCTTCAATGTGCTGCATTGATTTATATTTCAAATATTTACGCAGATAGTGTTTGTTCAGATATTGAATTTTGTGACCAAAACGTGACTGTTTAATTGTTCTGTTGATAATTTTTTTAACTATGAGGGTAATGAGATACGTCACAAAAATGGCAATAAGGATCAAAAGAATTTGAAGAAAAGCAGGGGAAGCGATGAGTTTATTCATTTTGTCTTTGTGAAAATATAACATAGGAAGTTTTTTAATTCAAAAGCTTGTAAAAAACGAATTTAGTATCCCGCCTTAAATTAATCTGGATATAAAATCTTAGGCTAATGAGAATTTCTCTTGATCAGCCAATACGTCCCACCTCTTTTCAAAGTCAGATTTGATTCTTTGGAAGGGATTTGATATTATACAACCACATGATTTTAAAATTCATTTAAATTGCCCCCATCATAATTCCCCACTTTGTTTTGTATTTTGGGTAAATTTCGAATTGATGCGCATGTTTGTTTTGAGGAATGTCAGAAACGAATGAGAAAAAAAATTACTCCCGATCGAATCATAAATGGTGATGTCAAATACTCGCTCGAGGATTTTTTCAAAGAGCTTTGGAAAGACATCGAAGCTTCAATATCTAGAGACGATTTTGCTCATATCTCTAACATCAAAGAACGAAGCAGAGAGTATAAAAAAAGTGTAAGGGAGGTTTTTAATTTTGTGTACGAAATATGCTTTCAAGCCGCGATAAATACTCCCCGCTTAAAGAGGATTCTCGAAAAGGCAAGTGACGAAGAAAAAAATATCATAGAGAAAACAATAAAATCATATAAGGACAGTATCGATATCTTGCGCGCAATTTTCGTGAGAGAAATATCAGCCGAAATTGAAAAAGGTTTAACCAAGCGACAGGCCGCCAAGTTCGTTGTTGAGCGCAGTAAAAACAGATTGATTCATTTTTTGAGAAGCCAAGCAACATCCAAAAGAAAATAGCATGATATCGGAAGAAATTTAATATGAGCGTGCATAATATTTTGCAGACTGGAGATCCCGTTAAGATCTATTTGCAAGAGATGGGCAGAACTCCGCTCCTCACACGTGAAAATGAAGTGGCCATAGCGAAACGGATGGAGAGATGCAAAACGAATATCTTCAAAACCCTCTTACAGACGCGCTATTTATTACAGAGAATATACGAACTCGAAGACAAGCTAAAACTTAACCCAATAAAATTTCACAGATTATTCGATGACAACAATGAAGAGTTGAAAAAGTCTAATCTGGAGAAAAAACTGGAACGAATATTCTTCAATGTATACAAGATTAAAGATTACCATGCGCAGTTGAGGGGTATTCCTCAAAGAAAGAAAAACACCATAAAGCGAGCACGCCTTGTTATTCTAATCCTTCATGCCATCCAGAGGCTGCATATCAAACCAGTATTTTATGAAGACATTTCTGAAGGCCTCTGTGCCAAATATAAGGTCATGTACGAGCTGGATCAAAGCAGAGATGAATTGAGCCGGCAAATATCGAGATCGCGGAGCAAGAAAGCAAAGATGAACTATCGGCAGAAGAAAAAAAGCATAAACAGAATGTATAGAAAATACAGAAGAGAAACTGGCCTTGACACTGAGGGATTAGGAAAAATTCTTCGATCCATATCCATTGAAAAAAGAGCCGAAACACAGACGAAGAGTGTGTTGGTAGAGGCGAATCTCAGATTGGTCATATCCATTGCTAAAAAATATTTGCAAAGAGGCGTTGATTTTCTGGATTTGATCCAAGAAGGGAATATGGGATTGATCAAGGCCGTAGAGAAATTCGATTACAGAAGAGGATATAAATTTTCCACATATGCCACATGGTGGATCAGACAGGCGATCACAAGAGCTCTCGCAGATCAGGCACGCACAATTCGAATTCCCGTGCATATGATCGAAACCATCAACAGATTGAACAAAGTTTGCCGACTGTGGGTTCAGGAAAACGGTCGCGAGCCTACTCAAGAAGAGATTGCAAAAAAAATGAGACTCCCCATTAAAAAAGTACGCAAAATAATAAAAATCCAAAGAGATCCTATTTCATTGGAAATCCCAATCGGTGAGGATGAGAATAGTCTTTTGAAAGATTTCATCAAGGATGATCGGTCGCCTGTACCGGATGATGTTTTCATTCAGATCAGCCGCAAAGAGAAAATAGAAAAGGCTCTCGATTCACTCAATACAAAAGAAGCGATGGTCTTAAAAATGCGCTTCGGGCTGGGCAGTGGGAATGAGCACACTCTAGAAGAGGTGGGAAATCAATTCCGAGTCACTCGAGAACGCATCAGGCAGATCGAAGCAAAAGCTTTACGAAAGCTCAGACGTCCAAAGTCGTACCAAATGCTAAATTCTCTTCTGGATACTGGCGCTCCCTAAACATAAAAAAATCAACAGGAGGTGATAAACCTGGCTTTTGTTTTTATTAAGAAAGATGAATCCTTGGAGAACGCTCTCAGAAGGTTCAAGAGAAAAGTCCAACGAGAAGCCATTATGAGAGATATCAAAAAAAGCTCTGTTTACGTCAAGCCCGGAGATAAGAGACGAATGAAAGAACACCGGGCACTAAAGCGCATGCGTAGATATCTCAGGCGAAAAAAGGAAAGAGAACTTTGGTGATCAGATCTTTTCCGATTTCGCCATACGTTTCATCATCATATATAATGAGTTCGATATAATTTCGTATCCATCAATATAGCAAAATATATGTTCAAGAATTAGAACCCTAATTTGACTCATCTCCCATGAGATGTTATAAAATCCACTCACTCTTTGGATTCTGCTCGACAGGAGAAAATTTGGATGAAAAGTTTGGATGATTATCTTCCCATCGTTGGCGAAAAAGTGCTGGGACAAATCTATCAGAAAGCCCACCGATTGGTAAACAAACATATTGTGCACATCAATTCCACGGCTTATGGAGGCGGAGTCGCTGAAATCCTGAATAATCTAATTGTGTTGCTCAATGATATAGGGGTGGATTCGGGATGGCGGGTGCTGATCGGTCCGTCTGATTTTTTCTCGATCACGAAGAAATTTCATAATGGTTTGCAGGGCAATTCTATTAATCTAAGCAACAATAAGAAAAGACTTTATTTAGAAACGAACGACCGATTTTCTCGATTCACACACTTGGACCATGATTGTGTGATCGTGCACGATCCGCAGCCTCTCCCTCTCCTCAAATTTATTAAAAAGATACAGCCCTGGATTTGGCGCTGTCATATCGATATCACTCACCCGAATCCAGAGCTCTGGAATTTTGTTAAAACATTTATCCTCCGCTACGATATGATGGTCATTTCCAGCGAGAAGTTCAGGAAAGACGACCTTCCTCTAGAGCAAAAGATAATACATCCGTCTATCGATCCATTATCCCCGAAAAACATGGATCTCTCAGATGGTCTCATCGCGAAAACTTTAAAAAAGTTCGATATTCCAGTGGATAAGCCCCTTATTACTCAGGTGTCTCGGTTCGATCCGTGGAAGGATCCTGAGGGTGTTCTGAACGTCTTTAATGAAGTGAAAGAAAAGGTGGACTGCCGGTTGCTCTACTGTTATAACATGGCTCCGGATGATCCAGAAGGCATTATCATATACAACAAAATGAAAAAAATCGCAGGAAAATATCTCCAGAGCGGTGATGTTCTCTTTAGACTCGGAGACAATCAGATCCTGGTGAATGCCCTTCAGAGAGTGTCTTCGGTTGTTCTACAAAAATCGATCAGGGAAGGATTTGGGCTCACGGTTTCGGAAGCTCAGTGGAAAGAGACGCCAGTTGTGGCCTCGCGTGTGGGAGGAATTCCGGAACAGGTGATTGACGGTAAAACCGGATTTCTAGTAGATCCTCAGGATATCAAGAGATGTGCGGACAAAGTGACCACTTTGATCAAAGATAAAAAACTGGCTACCAAGATGGGCAAAGCCGCAAAGGAATTCGTTAAACAAAAGTTCCTAATTACGCGCCATCTTGACGATTACCTCAACCTCCTGATAGACGTGTTTAATCATTAATAGAATCAATCCCCCGAACTAACCGAGAAAGAACTGCTTCCAGTTTTTCGTTTCTGAAATCACAAATTGGGTCTCTCTTCGAACATCAATCATCAGCAATTTGAAATTAATTTATCTACGCGTTAAACTACAAATGAGCTTATCTCATGCCATCAGCAAAGCAGAAATCAGGCCGTTTGATCATTGTCTCCAACAGGCTTCCTGTGTCCATCACAAAAAGAAAAGGGAAAATCATAGTCCAGCAAAGTCCGGGCGGGCTTGCCACGGCGCTTCGCGCTCTGGGGACAGAAAAAGATGTCGTTTTTGTTGGATGGCCGGGCTACATGCCAGAGAGTTGCAAAGAACAGGAATTCATCGAATCAACTCTGAAAGAGGAGCATAACTGCTTTCCGGTTTTTCTGAAGCGTAGCGAAATCGACAAATACTACTATGGTTTTGCCAATCGCACCCTCTGGCCGCTATTCCACTATTTCACCTCTTATTGCACCTTTGAAAAATCGGAGTGGGAAGCCTACCATCGCGTCAACCAGAAGTTCTTCAAAGAGATCATAAGTCTCTCCGATGGTTCGGATACCTTCTGGATTCATGATTATCACTTGATGCTGTTGCCGCATCTGTTGCGTACCTATTTTCCCAAAACCGACATAGGATTCTTTCTTCACATTCCCTTTCCCTCATCTGAGATTTATCGCATACTTCCTTGGCGTAATGAATTGCTGGAAGGCATCTTGGGAGCGGACCTGGTCGGTTTCCATACTTATGAATACGCCCGCCACTTTTTGAGCAGTGTCCTGCGTCTTTTAGGGCATGAACAAGAATTCGGCGCCATTTCTATCGAGGACCGCATGGTTTTGGTGGATAATTTTCCTATGGGAGTCGATGCTCAAAATATCATGAGTCTGCTCAAGCAGGAATCGACGAGAAACGACATTAAGAAATTCCAAGATGTGGTTCAAAAGAGAGACCGAAAAATCATTCTTTCCGTCGATCGTCTGGACTATTCTAAAGGCATTCCCCACCGGTTGCTCGCCATTGAGGACTTTCTTATGCGGTATCCGGAATGGCGGGAGAAGTGTGTGTATATCATGCTCTGTGTGCCTTCCAGGACTAAGGTCCGGGATTATGTCCTTCTGAAACAGGAGGTCGAAAGCTTAGTGGGAAAGATCAACGGCCGTTTCGGCACCCCCGGTTGGATGCCGATTTATTACATGTATCGTTCTCTTCCTTTTCAGAGGCTTCTCCCTCTATATACTCTTGCCGACATTGCTATGGTCACGCCCGTGCGAGACGGCATGAATCTTGTGGCAAAAGAATATGTCGCCTCGAGGACGGAAGATACGGGTGTTCTCATTTTAAGCGGCACAGCGGGCGCTGAAGCCGAGCTGGGTGAGGCTTTGATTGTCAATGTCTACAGCAAAGATGACATTGTCAATGCTCTCGTCCAGGCTTTGGAGATGCCGGAAGAAGAGCAGTCGCGGCGAATGCGTACCATGAGACAACGCATCATCGAGTATGATATCCATCACTGGACCAGAAGTTTTATTGCAGGACTTGAAGGAGCCAACAAACTCAAATCCCAAAGGGAATACCGGAGACTGTCCGAAAAGTGGAAGAAAAAACTCCTTTCCGATTACAAGAGGAGTACAAAACGCCTTCTGCTTTTTGATTACGACGGAACCTTGATCTCATTTGCCAAGAAGCCCGAGGACGCTGAACCGGATACGGAACTCAAAAGGTTGCTTCTTTTTCTCGCGAAGAAGCGCAAAAATCACCTCGCTATCGTCAGCGGACGCGACCGTTCGACTATGGACCAGTGGTTGGGAGACATTCCTTGTGCCTTGGTAGCCGAGCATGGGGCTTGGATCCGCGTGGACAAGCAATCGGATTGGAAAGCCCAAAAGACCATGTCCCACGACTGGAAATCCCAAGTGATGCCCATCCTGAAAACTTATGTTGCTCGAGTCCCAGGAGCACTTGTTGAGGAGAAAGAATTCGGACTGGCCTGGCACTATCGCAAAGCCAATCCCGAACTAGGAGAAATCCGCTCGTGTGAGTTGTTCGACAACCTCAACGAGTTTTTAGCGAACACGGATTTGCATCTCATGCACGGGAAAAAAGTGATCGAGGTACGCCCAGGTGGAGTCAACAAGGGCCAGGCAGCTCAGAGTCTGTTGAAAATGGATAGATTTGATTTTGTGCTCGCCATCGGTGACGACTGGACCGATGAAGATTTGTTCAAGTCCTTGCCAGAAGGGGCCTACTCCATCAAGATCGGTTTTGGAGCGACACAGGCTCAATATTTTCTTGACTCTCCCCAGGCTTGCCGTCGTTTCTTGCATGATCTTGCTAAGAAATGACGCCATCAATCAAAATTTGACTCTCCCACAGAGATTTGATACTATAGTTAACAATGAATTTAAAATTTGAGTTAGGTTAAGAAAATTAGAAATATTGAAAAAAATAAATGAGTGAAATACTGGTCCCAAGAATAAAGAAGATCAGAAAAACCATAATGAATCCGGGATTAGCCGAGGTACAAGATGCGAGGGAGAGGCTGGCGGAATTGAAGAGCCTATAGTCATTATTCAAGCCATTGGATTTCTCATCCACTGTTCTATCATTAATAAAACACTCATATTTCTTGGTATTCCAGTTATTTACACTTCATTGTAAAGATCAAGCTTTGGAATTTGTGACCAAAACGTGACTGTTTAATGTTGGCTGCAAAAGCTGACTTTACTAAATGCAAAGAGAATTACATATAGTTTCACTTACTATGCAAATATTTATCCTGAATCCTTCTTATATCTTCTCATGAATTCATCTAGATCTTCTTCAAGAAAAAGATACTCTTTGCCCGGCTTGTAATGAGGAATTTTGTCCTCCTTAATCCATCTTCGGATCGTGACAGTGGATTTATTAAGGTATTCAGCTGCACTATTCAAATTTAGCCATTGCTTAAAATCATCCATATATTGACTGATGAAGAGAAGTTCGATACCTACGACTCCCCCCTGAGCGTCGATATCGACATTGCAATAATCAGACACAGGTATCGTGTTGGTTATTTTTTTTCTAGATAGCTTTATGTATCCCGAATCCGCCTTTCTATCGATTGTAATATTCATTTGGCCTCCTTTCTCGCCATCATGGTTTCAGCATTGCCGTTATAATGATTTTTTTCTTTCCCTTAGGAACATATACAACTCTTATTTTCTTATCTTTTCCAATCTCTTTGATAACATTGATTTCCCCATGTTTTCCTGCGTAGGAGATATCTGGAAATTCTAATGCATCTTTTAGATCTTCGACCGATATGTTTCTTTCTTCCATTCTTTGTTTTGCATGATCTGTGAGAACATATTCTTTATTCATCATTATTATAATTTAATAGTCTTTAATTATCAATTGCTATCATTTTTTATCACTTAAGATCGAAAGATCTTCATAAGAAAAACGTTCCATTTGGCCTTGATTTCTCATCCCCTGCTTTTGTTCATCCAATAATCGCAATTTTGTTTATGTTCTGGAAGTTACAATGCTGAATATTAGTATGCTCGACAATGTTGTGACGAATTGTAAAACCGTGGCACGCTCGTAGTACCGTGGATAGAGTATATGACTCAAGGTCCAAATTGCATAATCTTTATTTTTATGAAGTTATGTGTTATTTATAGATAAACAAATATTGGAGCAATAATGAAAACAGTAGATGAGCTAAAAAGGATTCTTTCTGAGCATAAGCCAGAAATAAAGAAGATATTTAAGGTGAAATCTATTGGTATTTTTGGTTCATATGTCAGAGGCAAATCCAATAAAAGAAGTGACGTTGATGTTCTAGTAGAGTTCTCAGAACCCATTGGGATGTTTGTATTTTTGGATTTAGAGGAATACCTGCAAGGCATTTTCGGTTTGAAAGTGGACCTAGTATCTAAGAAGGCCTTAAAACCGAAGATCGGTGAAAATATTCTTAATGAAGTTGTATATATATGGTAAATAGAGTCTATACGGATTATATTCAGGATATTCTAGATTCCATCCAAGATATCGAGAATTTCATTCAGGAAATGAGCTTTGATGACTTCAAGGATGACCGAAAAACAATAAACGCAGTTGTTCGTAGTATTGAGATAATAGGTGAAGCATCGAAAAAAATTCCCAAGAGCCTAAGGGATTCTCAACCAGAGATTCCTTGGAAAAAGATAGCTGGAATGAGAGATAAGCTGACACATGCATATTTTGGAATCGATTTAGAAATCATTTGGAAAGTTGCATCTGAAGAGATAAAAAAAATAAAACCAGGCATTTTAAAGATCCAGGGTAGTCTTCAAGAATAATTAGGTGCGCCCGTAGCTCAGCGGATAGAGCGGTGGACTTCGAATCCAAAGGTCTGGGGTTCAAATCCCTCCGGGCGTGCCAGGAGTTTCCCCTGGTTTTTTGGGGTAATTCTTAGTTTTATCTTTTATACTATATACCCGTAGTTTCAGCAGGATTAAACAATTTTTGGCACACATCTGTCACATGGGGATAAGTCTATCCCCCTTCCTTTCCCTATTTGTCTAGCTGGTTAGACGATTCTGTCCAATCCATTAACCAAGGCTTGTGAATTTTAAGTTAATTTTCGATTTCTATCAAAAACCCTAGACACCCAAAGCCCCCTTTTAGTCATGGGCAGGGTAAAGTGAATTGTCTACACACCTACGCTATATCTTCTATAGTTTTTTAATTCCTTAGAGAAAATTGCGATAGTTTTTACTCGCGTAAATACTGCCTGATAACAGAATCATTTTATTCTCTTAAACTTGCAGCTATTTCCATCATTGCTATATAAATAAATATCTGTATCCCCCTGATATAGCATCTCCACTTCCATGCCTTTCTTTATCCAAGCCAAATCACAAGCTTCTGCTCGCCTTAAAACTAGCTTCTTTGTGGTTCCTACCTGTACCGTAAAATCAATATAGCTTTTTATTTCCGAATTTAGTTGAAACGAAACAGGAGCCAGGATTATGGGGCGTGTTTATTATGATTCACATGGCTGCCCTGGACTGTCCAGCTCGAAATCTATTCCTGGCATCTCCCGAAAGTATGCTTTTTCTCATGCGGACAGACAAAGGAGTGATTTCTACCATTTCATCTTCTTTTATGAAACTGATTGCCCGCCCCAATGTCATTTTTCTTGAGGGGGGTAATACGCGGATGATATCAGAGGTAGAACTTCTCATATTAGTAAGATTCTTTTCCTTGCAGGGATTTATGCAGAGGTCATTGTCCTTTTTATGTTCTCCCACTATCATTCCTTCATAAACATGGTCGCCCTGAACAATGAACATCGTCCCTCTCGGGGAAAGGTTATCCAGCGCGTAAGTGGCAGCTTTTCCCTGACGGTCGGCAACAAGCGAGCCTGTAACACGTTTTGAAAAGTTTCCCCTGTATTCCTCATAACCTTTCAGGTAAGAATTAATCACGCCTGTTCCGGCTGTGTCTATAATGAATTCATTGCGATAACCTATAAGCGACCGTGACGGTATGGTAAATTCCATGCGAACTCTGCTGGTGCTGCCATTGATGAGCTTTTCCATTTTACCTTTTCTTTTAGATAACTTTTCAGTGATGATTCCAATACATCCCTCACTGCAATCAATAAACAAATATTCTATAGGTTCGTGCAACTTGCCGTTTACCTGCTTATAAATAATCTTCGGGGCGCCTACGTTGAGTTCAAACCCTTCCCTGGCCATTGTTTCTATTAATGTTTCCATTTGAAATTCGCCCCTTCCCTTGACGATAAATGCATTGGAATTCTGGGTGGTTTCAAGCTGTATGGCTACATTAAGAAGCGTTTCTTTTATTAATCTTTCATGTATTTTTCTGGACTGGACAAATTCCCCCTCCCTCCCGGAAAAAGGCGAAGTATTTACACTGAAAAGCATTGAAAGAGTTGGCTCATCAACGCTAATCCTTTTTAACGCTTTCGGATTTTCTTTTGTACAAATGGTATCCCCGATTTGTACATCTTCAATGCCCGCAAGCGTTACGATATCCCCCTGTTTTACTATTTCAGCTTCCTTTAATTCCACACCATCATAGGTCTGGACCTTCATTACCCGCAGTGGCTCTATTTTGCCGTCCTTTTTCAAGCAGACAAGTTCATTGCTGCTTTCCGCTGTTCCGTTAAATATTTTACCTATGGCAAGACGCCCCAAATAATCCGAATAGCCAAGGTCACAAACCAGCATTTGAAAAGGTTCTTCGGGGTCATAAGAAGGCGCAGGGATATCTTCTAAAATAGCATCAAAAAGAACCTGCAGGTCCTTTCCCTGTTCATCAACTGTTTTTTGCGCTATTCCGTTTCTGCCGATTGAATAAAGTACAGGAAATTCAATCTGCTTATCCGATGCATCAAGATCCATGAACATCTGATAAATATCATTAAGCACATCCCGGGGCCTGGCATCTTTTCGGTCAATTTTATTAATAACTACAATTATTTTCTTGTCAGCCTCAAGGGCCTTTTTTAAAACATACCGCGTCTGTGCAAGAGGACCTTCGGCGGCATCTACTAGCAGTATTGCGCCGTCCGCCATTTTTAATCCGCGTTCTACTTCTCCCCCAAAATCGGCGTGTCCGGGCGTGTCTATAATGTTTATCTTTACATCTTTCCACCAGATGGAACAGTTTTTGGCGGTGATTGTTAGGCCGCGCTCCCGCTCAAGTTCCATATTATCCATTATCCTTTCAACAACTTTCTGCCGCTGTTTGAAAGTTCCGCTCTGCTTCAGCATATGATCAACAAGCGTAGTTTTGCCGTGGTCAACGTGCGCAATGATTGCGATATTCCTTATGTTTTCTTTTCTTTTCATTTTATATATCTGTTCCAGTGTGTTTCTTAAGGAAAAATGTATGTAGTATAAATTGTATGGATTTCGCTTCCCGAGACCGACTCTGGTCAAAATCAGGACTTCGTCATGGACATATCCGACTTTCAGTTAAAGAGCTTAGGAACAGGGGCTAAAAACTGCATTATTACTACCTTTTGTGTCAATCCGGCGTCAGTTTACTCCTTTGGAATAAGAACTTTAGGGGCAAATATTCGTAAAGAACGGCTTTCCCTCGGGTTTAACCAGTGTCAGAGTTCTCAAAAGCGTCTGGGGTGGCCTTTTCCGGGGTTATAGCTTATGAAAAGAACACGATCTCACATTCTATAACTTTTATATTATACAAAAGATAGCCAACGCATTGCAAATCAAGGAAACTAAGCTCTTTCCTGATGCACCGACAAAAGCAAAGGATGCAATAGATGTTATCTGTCCGAATCTCGCTGAACCGACACACCAACAGCAAAGAAAGACATCTAATTCACCCCAGATTTCACTTCCGACTCGCCAAACTCTGCGAACAGACAGAAAAAAAAGCCAAAGCCATAGAGCATTACGAGAAATTCCTCGACCTGTGGAAGGATGCTGACCCGGAGATCGCTGAGGTTGATGATGCGAGGGAGAGGCTGACTGGGTTGAGGCAATAGCACAATGGCCCCGGCTTCCCTTGATTGACACGACGGCCTGACTCAAAATTCTGTCGGGAAATGGAAATCCTAATATGCGTAAAAAAAGACATCCTAATGAAGTGATTTAAAAATTAGAAGAAATATGGTAAAAGTATCATTCAATAGGAAGGAACATGAACGCACATAATCTGATTTACTGCCCCTTTTGTGGTCACGATTCTGTCAGGGATATCACTTCCAATCATCGCATCCGGCTGGCCAAAGAAGGTCCGCACGATCAAACCCAGGACTTCGATGTGAAGTTTTATCACTGTAACAAATGCAGCAGGGAGTTTGAGAGCACGGAAGATCAATTGAAGAAGATCAATTCCAAAAAAGAGTAACCGCCCCGGTCAGTCCTTGCGTCCATTGGCCTCAAAGTGGATCGGGCCTGAGGTTCCCAATTCGTTTTAGCCAAATTCGGACCACTCGTAGTATTTCTTAAGCGATGGTTTGTGATTTCCTCACCTTTAGGAAGGATGCCGACCCGGGGATAGCTGAGGTTGATGATGCAAAGAAAAGGCTGGCGGGGTTGAAAGATTAATTAGCTTTATTGTATTTTAACGCCTAAAATTATACCAGGAGGAAAAATGAGAAAAGCACTACTTTATTCAGCATTGGGTGTTGTTCTTATTTTGGTTATCTATATAAACAACGTTACTTCAGAGAAGAATCGAACGGAAATGGAGGATGTTGCTGACCTTTTACACAGCAAAACATTTGTAGATCTTACACATTCATTTTCTCCGTCGATTCCAATTCCAGACGGAATGCCGAAGCCAAAGCGTGAATCAATTTATGAGGGAGCTGTACAAATCTTCACTCATGTAGGACAGTATGGAACCCATCTAGATGCGCCTGGCCATTTCCATAAAGGGATGCGATTAGTAGATTCAATCCCTGTTAATGAGTTTATCCTTAAGGGCTGTATGATTGATATATCTAAACAATCATCAGAGAATCATGATTATCAACTCCAGCTTGTCGATATGAAAAATTGGGAAAAAGAGAATGGTCCTATTCCCCAGGGAGCGATTGTGATTTTAAGAACCGATTGGAGCAAGAGATGGCATGATCAGGAGGCCTTTTTCAATAAAGATGAGAAAGGACAAAAACATTATCCTGGATGGGGGAGAGAAGCTTTAGAATATTTAATCGAGACGAGGAAGATAAGAGCAATTGCTCATGAAACCCCAGATACAGATAGTGGAATAAGTTGCGGAGTGAATAAGGGATGTTCACTTGAATCATATGTATTAGAACAGAACCTTTGGCAAATCGAGAATCTGAATAATGCTGATAAGCTTCCATTGAGAAACTTCTTGGTCTTTGTAGGCGTTCCCAAAGGGGAACAAGTCACTGGTTTTCCAGTGCGTGTTTTTGCGATTTTGCCTTGAATTATCAAAAGATGGAGTATCAGACTTCCCGTGTAAATCTCTTTTTCCTAATTAATCATGTGAAGGCAAACGATTGTTGGAAGATAGAATAGAAAGAGTGAGAATAGAAGATTATTCATTTGGAAGCATTACAATAGATGGTGAGGTTTATACTAAGGATTTATGGATAATAAACGGGGAAATAACAAAGAGGGATAAAAGTATTGCTAAAAGCAAATTTGGCACTTCTCATAAAATACCCAGGAAAGAGCTAAAAAAAGTCATCACTCAGAAGACTAGAAGAGTCATAGTAGGTTCTGGAGATTCGGACTTGGTTTCCCTGACGGATAAAGCAGTGAAATATTTGGAAGAGAAGGTGGAGGTAACATGATGACGTGATGCACCTCCTCCGGGAGTTTGTTATACTTCCGGAAGAGCAAACAATCTATTTAGGAGGTGCTTTAATGTATTATATGGGTATTGACCATCATAAGCAATACTCTCACATCACGGTC
>CAZIMJ010000372.1:0-4320 GCA_964540205.1 uncultured Eubacteriales bacterium
TCAGTAACAATATGGTCCTGGACCAGTTTGACGTTCACCGCCGTACAGGCGGCTTAGAAATCAATAACAATATGGCCCTGGACCAGTTTGACGTTCACCGCCGTACAGGCGGCTTAGAAAGCAGCCCCTGATCGCACACACGGGCAGGGCACGTTCACCGCCGTACAGGCGGCTTAGAAAGCGTTACGAACGTAGGTTAAATCCGTTTGTAAGTTCACCGCCGTACAGGCGGCTTAGAAAGATGACCTCTTCTGATGGCTTTACCTTTGACGCTCACCGAATTTGACCCACCTTTGCTCATATAAATTAACCCACCTGTTTATTTGTCTTCCTTGTGATCATTAGGACTGACCCAGTGAGGTATTGATCTTTTCTGTTTTTAATCTTGCAAGCTTTTCGCATTATTCTTCCCGATAAGGAAATAGATTTGGGGAGGTCAAAGTGGAAAGGCGATGCGAGCATTGCGGAGAACTGTTCATCCCCCGGAAAAATGTAGCCCGTCAGAGATACTGCTCTAAGGCCGGTTGCCAGAATGCGAGAAGGAATCAATGGCGAAGGAGAAAGCTTCTTACCGATCCGGACTACCGGGACAACCAGTATGATGCGCAAAAGAAGTGGCGCGAGACTCACCGGGACTACTGGAGCCGATATCGGGCCTCTCACCCTGAGTATGTAGAGAGAAACAGAGCTCTGCAGCGGGAACGCAACCATAGACGAAGGGGGGCCTTGATTGCAAAGAGCGACGAGTTAACTATTCGAAATCCCATGAGATCGGGTTATTATCGGTTGATAGTGGCCGGGGGAGAAGCGATTGCAAAAAGCGACGAGTACCTTGTAAAATTAGACGTCCTTCCGGGCACTTATCCACAGGATCCCACCCTATTGCCTGATTGCAAACAGATCACTTGATGGTCAATTGGGACCGGTTCGTGCTATGAGCTGCGGACATGACGGAACTCACCCATATGGAGTCTTTGGAGATAGGGCAACTGGATCTTCGCTATGCCCATACTCGGATCAGAAGGCCGGAGGCGCTCTTGCCCTTGATGCGCTCCCTGGAGAAATGGGGCCAGATTCGGCCGGTCAGCGTAGTGCCTTCGGATCCTCCATGCCATGTTCTGGTGGACGGCTATCTGAGGGTGGAAGCGCTGAGGCGCTGCGGAAAGGACACAGTATTGGCCGAAGTCTGGCTTTGCGGTGAGACGGAGGCCCTGCTTCAGGTCTTGATGCGAGAGCAGGAGAGACGTTGGGAGGCCCTGGAAGAAGCTTCCCTGATCAGAGAGCTTCACGAACGCCATGAACTGTCTCAGCACAAAATCGCTCGTCTTTTAGGAAAGGACAAGAGCTGGGTATGCAGGAGACTGTCTCTGCTCTGCTGCCTGCCCGAAGAGATCGTGCAGGCGGTCAGAAGCGGTCATCTCTCCGCTTGGGCGGCCGGCCGTGTCCTGGCGCCGTTGGCGCGCGCCAACCCGGAGCACGCCAAGGCTCTTACCCGGACTCTTTCACAAGAGCATCTGTCCACTCGGGATCTGGAGGAACTGTTCCGTCATTACCAGAAGGCCAATCGCACACAAAGGGAAAGGATGGCGCTTGATCCGGTCCTTTTTCTCAAAGCCCTGCGAGCCAAAGAAGAGGAAAGCCGGAGCCAGTCCCTCAAAGACGGTCCTGAGGGCAAGTGGCTGAGGGATATGAAAACGGCAGGCCATATCCTGGCGCGGCTCACAAAAGCTCTTCCCTCTGTGATCTATCCGGGGCAGCGGAACCTGGACCGACGCTTATTGCTCACGGCTTTTGAGGAGACCAGGAGTGCCTTTCTCTCATTGGAACAACGCATCGAAAGGAGGTTTCATAATCATGCTGAACCAGGAGATTGCGCAGGCCATCCTGAGCCTGAAGATGAAGGGAGTCGCGATAAGGGAGATATGCCGCATTCTCCATGTCTCCCGAAACACAGTTCGCAAGGTGCTTCGGGGGAAGGGGCAAACAAGGCCGCAGAGAGCTTCCCGCTATGAGGAACTGGCCTCACTGATCCAGGAGACGCTGAAGCGTTGCAGAGGCAACGCTGTCCGCGTCCAAGAAATCCTTCGGGACGTCTATGGGCATGACATCCCGTACAGTACGCTCACCCGAGTAGTGAGGGAGCTGGAACTGAGGGAAGATGCGCGAGCAAAGCGTTCCGGGATCTACGAGTTTGGGCCGGGCGAGGAGATGCAGCATGACACCTCGCCACATCAGGTGATCCTGGGAGGGAAAAAACTCAAGGCCCAGTGCGCCAGCCTGGTCCTTGCCTACTCCAGAAAGCTCTTTATCCAATATTACCCAACCTTCACCCGCTTTGAGGCCAAAGTTTTTCTTCGGGAAGCCCTCCTTTTCATGGATGGCGCCTGCCCCCGGTGCACTATCGACAATACCAGTGTGATCGTGGCCCATGGAAGTGGTCCCGATGCAGAGATAGCCCCTGAGATGGAGCACTTTGGGCTGATCTTCGGACTTCGGTTTATCCCCCATGCCGTGGGCGATGCGGATCGAAAGGCCCGCGTGGAGAGGAACTTCTCCTACGCAGAGAAAAATTTCCTGGCAGCAAGGACCTTCACGGACTGGCAAGACCTCAACTCCCGGGCAAGGGCATGGTGCATCGAGGTTGCAAACAGCAAAGCAAAACGATCTCTCGGCATGAGCCCGGAGGCCGCCTATGTGATGGAAAAAACCCACCTTCAGAGCCTTCCTCCACATATCCCTCCGGTTTATCAGACTCTCTATCGGGGGGTGGACGTGGCCGGCTATGTCCAGGTGGACACCAATCGTTACAGCGTTCCCGAACGCCTCATCGGAAAAGAAGTGGAGGTCCACAAGCTCTGGGGCCGGATAGAGATCTTCTGGAAACATCAGAAGGTGGCCGATCACGAAAGGCTCATCGACAAGCGAGAGACCAGAAGCACCGTCAAAGGACACCACTGCCCTTTGAATCGGCAAAAAGCTCACCGTGGTCCATGCAAAGAAGAAATGGGGCTCCTGGGGCGCTCCGAGCCCTTAGACCGCTATGTGGAGGAACTCAAAAAACGCTCCCCCGGCAGAGCAGTGCGGCAGATGCGAAAACTCCTGGAGTTCAAGCGCACCTACCCTGCACAACCTTTTCTCAAAGCCGTTGAGCACGCCCTTCATTACGGGATGTATGATCTTGCCCGGCTGGAGCAAATGATCCTCTCCTATGTGGCGGGGGACTTCTTCAACATCAAAGAGGATGAGGACCCATGAACGACAAGCTCCATCACCTCCTCGCACACTTACGCCTAAAGGGGATGGCCCAGATCCTCGATCAAGAGCTTCAACGAGCGGAAAAGGAAGGCGCACCCGTCTCCGAAGTGATCCATCGTCTTCTCATCCAGGAGCAGATCTACCGCCAGGAGCGCAGCCAAAACTACCGCCTCCAGCAAGCTAAAATTCCCTGGGACTGGACCCTCAAAACCTTCCCTTTTGATCAGCAGCCTGGCGTCAGCAAATCCCAGATCCAGCAACTGGCGGGCCTCTCCTTCCTGGAACGCAAAGAAAACATCGTCTTCATCGGCAACCCCGGCACGGGCAAATCAGGCTTGGCCAGCGGCCTTTTGCGCCAAGCCCTTCTCTCCGGATACCGGGGGCGCTTCTATCATGCCCAGGATCTCATCGACGACCTCTACGCCTCTCTGGCCGATCGCACGACGCCAAGGCTCATCCACACTCTCTGCCGTTACGACCTGCTCCTCATCGACGAACTGGGCTATCTCACGCTTAAATCCGAACAGGTCAATGCCTTCTTCAAACTCATGGGAGAACGCTATAGCAGAAAATCCACCATCATTACCACGAACCTCGATTACCCCGATTGGTATGGTCTCTTCCAGAGAAAGACCCTGGTAGATGCACTTCTGGACCGCCTCAGACATCACTGCATCACCATACGCATCAATGGCCCTTCTCTCCGAGTCGCTTCCCATGCTAAAAGGAAAACCAAAAGCAAACCCTGATTACACGCATCCCTCTTCTTCTCCCATCAACCACTCCATTACCAAACTGTCATGCAATCCCCTCTGCATAATTACTCCACAAAACTACTGCGCAGCTCATGGGTCAGTTCATATGGGCACAAACGGGTCAGTCTCTATGAGCGTCGAGGGAAAAGAGACCAATTGGGTTCATTGAATATGTGCCAGGAGAATACTGTTGGCGATCAGTCGATGCAAAGGGATACATGTTTATTCATTGTCTCTGGATAAATGGCAAAAAGTATCAGCACCGAGGATTAGGGACCTTATTAATTGAAGACGTTGAAAAAGACGCAAA
>CAZIMJ010000373.1:0-12645 GCA_964540205.1 uncultured Eubacteriales bacterium
GAGCCGCCATCGGCTACTGACAAACCAGATTGCTTTGGAATGCATTTCCAAATCCGTGATGTCATAGATACTCAATAGCGTTATTGAGTGATCAGATTATATGATATCAAAAACACGCTCAGTTTCCCCAGCGAGGAAACTTCG
Organism: uncultured Eubacteriales bacterium; assembly: GCA_964540205.1. Lineage (GTDB taxonomy): Bacteria > Acidobacteriota > Aminicenantia > Aminicenantales > Aminicenantaceae > WTAW01. The sequence continues at coordinate 145 of CAZIMJ010000373.1, forward strand.
CTCGGATACGGACTTCCCTTACATCTCCCCTAAGGAGATGTACCATGCCCGTCCAGCCCTTCTCACGGTTTTTTCCATCACACAATCTGATCACTTAATAACGCTATTGAGTATCTATGACATCACGGATTTGGAAATGCATTCCAAAGCAATCTGGTTTGTCAGTAGCCGATGGCGGCTCCCCCGGAGCGTCTGTCAGCAGCTCCATAGTAGAGTCCGGTTTGGGGATCGATAAATATGCTGTGTGCATCTCCCTGCTGCCAGGGCCGGGAGGATTTTCCAAAGGAGTGGCCCATAGCACGAAGGGCATGGATCACATCGTCTGGGATTCCTTTTCGCTCAATATTCAACACATCCGGCATCCATTCGTGATCCATCCGCGCAGCATCTACAGCCTCTTGGATGTCCATCTTAAAATCAAGAACATTGATGATGACATTCAGAATAGTGTTGATAATCGTCCGGCCTCCAGGGCTTCCTGTGATCATGAAGATATTTTCATCTTTCAGGATGATCGTGGGCGTCATAGAGCTCAACATCCTCTTTTGGGGCTGGATGAGGTTCGGTTTGGTGCCGATCAGTCCTTCCGAATCTGTAAATCCCGGGGTCCTGTTAAAATCATCCATCTCATTATTGAGCAGAATGCCAGTGCCTGGAACTACAACTCCGGCTCCATATCCACCGTTTAGTGTGTAGGTTGTCGCGACAGCAAGACCGTCTTTGTCGATCACAGAATAGTGGGTTGTTTCTTTGGCTTCTTCGAGAGTCAGAATCTCCTTACCCAGATCCGAACTCGGGATAGCACTGTCTGGATGGATTTTTTTTCGAATGTTTGCTGCATAGGATTTAGAGATCAACCGCTCCACCGGGATATCCCCAAAATCGGAATCTCCCATGTGTTTGGCACGATCGAGATAAGCGAATTTCATGGTCTCCGTGATCAGGTGTAGAGTTTTTGGCGCAAACCTCTCCATCTGTCCCAACTCGAATCCCTCAAGGATATTCAACATTTCTACCAGGATCGTCCCGCCCGAGCTCGGAGGAGGCATGGATAAAATCTGGAATTCCCTGTAGGTGCTTGAGATAGGCTTTCTTTCGATCGCCCTGTAGTTTTCCAGATCTCCCTTTGTGATCAGACCGCCATTTCGAGCCATGTCCTTGACGATCTTTTCCGCTATCTCTCCCTTATAAAACGCATCTGAGCCTTGCTTAGCGATGAGTTTTAGAGATTCAGCAAGCTCTTTATGTTCAAACCGGTCTCCTTTTTTGAAAGGTGAGCCATCCCTTTTGGTAAAGATCTTTTGAAACGCATCTGTCCCATTTGGAAATTCTTCTCTGGCATAATTGAATCCCCAGGCTCTACGCTCAGTTAGTTTGAAACCCTGTTCAGCTAACTTGATGGCCGGAGCAATGACATCTTTCCACTCAAGGTTGCCGTATCTCTGGATGGCTAGCTCAAACCCTTTGACTGTTCCCGGGACACCGACCGCAAGGTAGCCATAAAGGCTGCACTCTTCGACATACCGGCCATCTGCATCCAAATACATATCGGCTCCCGCTTTTCCAGGAGCCATCTCCCGAAAATCCAGAGCAACGGGTTCCCTTTCATCCGGGAACCGGACGATCATGAAGCCACCACCTCCGATATTCCCAGCAGAGGGGAAGGTCACAGCCAGAGCAAACCCCACAGCCACGGCTGCATCCACGGCGTTTCCTTCTTTTTTTAGGATATCGATCCCGACGCGGGAAGCATATTCATCCACGGAAACCACCATTCCGTTTTCTCCGGAAACCGCAGCATTTTCCTCTGTTCCGATGACCTCGATCGATTCATTCCCTTCAGAGGAATAATCCCCAGTACAAGCAAAATGAAAGAAATAGATTGAAAGGAATATGGCCAAAAAGAAAAACGAAACACGTTTATACATATCAACCTCTCCGCATAGCATCTCTTCGCTGTTGTTCTGGCAATTTTTTTATGGCATAACGAAGAGATGTCTTCTCTCCGTTTCACATGCTATCGAAGTCAGCTACCAAGCGATCCCGTAGTCTTCGCCGTGATTGCTGGAGCCCCCCCAGAATGTGTTGTGTTTCCAGTCATAGAAGATCGCATTGATCGGACCGGATGTATGAGACCGGATGTCGATCTCATACCCCATCAATGCAAGATTCTCTCTCACTTTCTCCGGAGTGGCAGCATTCAGCGTGAGTCGACCGGGCCGGGCTTCATGATCCCCAAAAGAACTCTGCATCTGATAGCTCACGATGTTGGGGGCTTCGCAAGCTTCCTGGATATTCATTTCGAACTCGACCATATTCAGGAAAAACTGCACCAGATTCTGATCCTGTGTATCCCCACCCTGAACGGCAAAGGAAAGAAAGGGTTTGCCATCCTTGATAGCTAGGCCCGGCGTCAATGTCGCGCGAGGTCTCTTTCCCGGCTCTACCACGTTGAAGGGATTTTTTCCCCTGTCGAGAACGAAGCTCTGTAGACGTTGGCTCATGCCGACACCGGTTTTTCCGGCAATACATGCAGGGATCCAGGCTCCTGATGGCGTTGCGGAAACGATCCAACCTTCCTTGTCGCACGCCTGGATGGATGTGGTGCCCGCCAGGAAAGCCTCTTCGAATCGTTCCCATTGCCGAGCACTCATGTTCTCCTGTGTGCGTTCCACATTGGACCATTTCTCCAGAAGGTCCAGAAATGGATTTTCCTTACCCTCAAAGGGATAGGGATTGCCAGGCCTAGCATCAGGGTTGTTCATGTTCTGGTCGATCTGTTTCACTCTCTCTCTGGCATACTCTTTGGAAAGCAATCCTTTGATGGGCTCTTCCGGTGGAAAGTAAGGATCGCCGTAGTAGAAATCCCGATCGGCAAAAGCCAGATTCATCACCTGGTAGAGGATGTGGATATAATTTACGCTGTTAAAGCCCAATTTCTGCAGGTCAATGGTCTCCAGCATATTCAGCATCTGAAGCATTACCGGACCCTGAACCCAGTGAGTCAGCTTGTAGACTTCGATGCCTTTGTAAGTCGTTTTCACCGGCTCTTCCAGATAGACCTGCCAGTTTGCCAGGTCTTCCATGGTGATAAGGCCACCTTGTTCCTGACAGCCGCGCACGAACTCCTCTGCGATATCCCCCATGTAGAAGCGGTTGTAGGCTGCATAAATAGCCTTTTTTCGAGTCTTCCCCTCTTCCAGAGCTTTTTGTTCTTCTTCCACAAGCTTTTGTAGAGTATCCAGCAATTCGGGCTGCCGGAAGATCTCACCGGGATAGGGGGCCTCTCGGTCTTTTTCGGTGAGATGGGGCAGAAAGACCTTTTTAGAATAGGGCCATTCCTTGATCCGGTCCTTCTGCCTTTCGACACCGTCAGCCGCCTGCGCCTCGATGGGGTAACCCTCGGCCATCTCCATTGCAGGTTGGAGGACATCCTTGAGGCTCATGCTGCCGAACTCAGCCAGCATGACCATCAATCCTCCGGGTGTTCCAGGGGTCACAGCGGCCAATGGACCGTATTCGGGAGGATATTTCATACCCTTCTCTTTAAAAAATTCTGGTGTGGCTCCAGTGGGAGCAACACCTAAAGCATTCACACCATAGACCTTTTTAGTCTTAGGATTGTAGATCAAGACCTGAGTTTCACCTCCCCAGCCCAGAACATCCCACATCGTACATGTGGCAGCAAGCATGGAACAAGCCGCATCCACAGCATTGCCGCCGCGCTCGAAGATCTTTGCACCGGCTGTTGCAGCCAAGGGTTTCCCAGTTATCGCCACCCAGTGTCGGCCATGCAAAACGGGTTTTTCTGTCCGGATTGCGCTCACACTGACAGAATACAATAACAGCAATAAAATCAACCCAAAGGGCTTCCATACTCTGATCATATCGCTCTTTTTTTTAATCATATCTGCGACTCCTTCCCGATAAGTTAATATCTTGTTTAGATCTTTTCTAACTTGGAATCATATCAAAAGCATGCGGGGTATTTCAAACCCCCAGAGAAAAGCATTAGCATTTCCAAATCCGTGTTGATGTCATTCCGAGTGATCAGATTGTGTGATATCAAAAACACGCTTAGTTTCCCCAGCGAGGAAACTTCGCTCGGATCCGGGCTTCCCTCACATCTCTCCATGGGAGATGCACCATGCCCGTCCAGCCCTTCTCACGGTTTTTTCCATCACACAATCTGATCACTCAATAACGCTATCGAGTATTCATGACATCACCTATTTGGAAATGCAACCCAGAAAATAGGTGTCCCCTTTTTTAATCAAAATATTCCAATAGCTCGAGGGGATGACTGATGACAGCTTTGGCGCCGCTCTCCTCTAGCTCATTCTCACTCCTGAAGCCCCAAAGAGCTCCCACCGGAAACATGCCAGCAGCAAGGGCTGTCTTCATATCGGTGTTCGTATCCCCTAGATAAACGAAATGTTGGGGGATGATGCTCAATTTTTTTGCGATGAGGAATGCACACGCCGGATCAGGCTTTCTGGGAATGGAGGGAGAAGCCCCCATAATATTCTCAAATGGGAATTGAGGAAAGTAAAAATCAACTGCTATCTGGGTATATTTCTCGAGCTTGTTTGAAAGAACATTCATTTTGATCCCGCGTTTATCCAAGGCGGCAAGGAGCTCCAAAATACCATCATAAGGCCGTGTCTTTCTGTCCCAGCGCTTTTGGTATTCCTCTTCCATGTCTGCAATGCAGCGCTTTATGGTGCTCTCATTTCGATGATCCTCGGGCAGAACACGTTCCACCAATTTGGGAAGGCCATCACCAACCGTCTTCTTGTAAAATTCGGTATCATGTACAGGAAATCCTTGATCGCTCAACGCCTTGTTCATAGAATCCGCCAGGTCATCGATGGTATCCAGGAGAGTTCCATCGAGGTCGAAGATGACAGCGCGAAAATTATTGATGTTTGAGATAATACTTCTCCATGAGTGGGCGCCACTTATCCATCAGCTCTTTGTTCAGATCAACGGGCGGTTCGGCGTCTTCTGGGAGGAACGGTTTGTAGGGATGATCCTTGGAATACGCTTCGAATTCATCTCTCAGCTTTTTCAGCTCTTCTGGTTGGGTGAGCATGTCGATGGCCGATGCCGCGATGGCTTTGGCTCCGGCGTTCAGCCCCTTCCAGGCTGTAGAGCCATAGTTGCCTGCAACAACAGACCAGTGATGGCCGATAGAGCCTGGCACCTGGCCCGGAAACCTGATCGTGGCTGTAGGGGCGATAAGAGTGACATCTCCCACATCAGAGGACCCTCCTCCGACAAAATGCCGGCTACTATCGCTGATCTCGCCCACTTCCGTTGGCATTCCTTTTTCTTCCATGCCCAGCTCTTTCTGTAGCGCTCTCGCATAGGCGTGCTCCTCCTCTGTCCATTCCGGAATCCCCACAAGATCGATGTTTTTCTGGATCAACTCAGCCGCTGCCTTGTTGGCATGACGCTGATGGATTGCAGAATAACAACGTATGCTCGCCAGTTCAGCACCTGTGGCTAGAGCTGCAGCCTTAGCACAGTTGATCACTTTTGCATACATCTCCTCCACTCTCTCGTCACTGTTACGGACGTAATACCACACACTCGCCCTGTCCGGGACCACATTGGGAGCCTCACCTCCTTCTTTGATCACATAGTGCATCCGGTAGGTGTAAAAAAGATGCTCACGCAGGAAGTTGGTGGCCACATTCATGAGCTCAACCGCATCGAGAGCGCTTACAGCATTCCACGGAGAGGCACCGTGAGCCGTTTTCCCTTTAAAAGTGAAAACAGAAGAGAACATGGCATTTCCGCCTTTACCGTAACTGGTCGAAAATCCGCTGCTGCTGTGGTTGTCGATGACAGCATCCACGCCATCAAACAGGCCTGCTCTGATCATATAAGGCCTGCTGATGAGCGTCTCCTCTGCAGGCGAGCCGAACACTTTAATGGTTCCGGGGAAGCCATGTTTATCCATCGCGTTTTTAACGGCGATGGCTGCTGCCGCAGCTGCCGTACACATGGTGTTGTGGCCGCAGCCGTGACCCGGAGCACCGTCCAACACCGGTTCCATTACCGGAACCCGTCCCTTTTGGGAGATCATGGGTAGGGCATCGAATTCACCCAGCAACCCAATGACAGGCTCTCCCGATCCATAGGTCGCCACAAAACAAGTGGGCATACCGGCTCCTCCACGCTCAACCGTGAATCCGGCTTTTTCCAGAGTATCCGCCAGCAATGCAGACGATTTGTACTCCTGCATCCCCAGTTCTGCATAGGACCAGATCGAATCAGAGATTTTGCCGAAATGTTCAACGACCTGAGGCTGGCTCAACCATTCGAGAACAAATTTTTTCTCTTTGGTTACTTCTTTGCCTGTCACGGATGCTGCCTGTGTGCTGAGATTGAGGCCACAGACGAGGGTGACTACCCCAAACAGGATACGCTTTCTTAATGTGCTAGATAACATGCTTCCTCCTTTAATCTGGATTATTCATAAACAATGTCGATATTTATCATAAATGACCCAATATCAGAATTTTCCGTTGTTATTTCGGAGTGCTTATATAGGCATTGCATATTTCCTATGCTCTTCTTTTTTAGAATCGACATTTTTTACCTTACAGGCGAGCCAATCTCACTACAAAGCCTTCGTTGGTGCCCGGATTAGGATGGGGCGGCTCGCAGTAGATCACTACAGCTTCGTGGGCCACTGCCTTAACCTTAATGTAAGGGTGGGATGGGTTGGCCTCAACTCGTAAATAATTCAGGTAATTAAGTTCAGACATAATTTTTCTTAACTCTATAATTTATAAAATATTATACTTCTTTGCAAGACTCGCCCGAATGATATCTGCACATTTATAGATCGTACTACCGATCTGGTTTCGGCTTTGCGTAAACTGAGTTGAACTCATGGATATCAAAGGGATGTTTCACTCGGCCCCAGAGAACTCAGGACAGATCTTGTAAGAAAATGAGCCAAAATACCGGAGAATCCATAAGCGACAGCTGTTGCCATAAAAACACCTGGCAGTCCGATCAAAATAGACCCCACATTAGCCAGGGGAATGTACAGAACGACCATCTGAATCACAACGAATCCCATGGCATGAAAGGGTTTGTGCAACACATAAAGAGCCACAGCCAACAGGATCAGGATGCCCTCCAATCCAAAGGTGATGGGCACAATCCTTAAATACATCACAATGGTTTTTATAACGATCGGATTATCATTAAAAACCGAAGCGATCGGCTCTGCATCCGCAGCCAGGAATACAAACATTCCCAATCCCCAGGCCATGGAAAATCTCTCACACTTTTTAATCCCTGCCCTCACCCGGTTAGGTTTTCCCGCGCCCCAATTCTGACCGGCAAAAGGTCCGATGACCGATGCAAGAGCCCAGATAACGGCCAGGGCAAAAATTTCGATGCGGGAGGCAACGCCAAACCCGGCCACAGCTTCTGGACCATAGGAGGCGACAAGCCTGGTGATGACGCCGATCACCAGTGGAATGATAATGCGGGTTCCTGCTGCTGGCAATCCGATGTACAGGATCGACATCCAGGATCGGTGAACAGATCTTAAAGTTCTTTTGGCGAACATCAGCATTTTTTCCCTGTGGACGAGCACATAAAAAGAAACGACAAGGGTGCTAGCTCTAGCGATAACAGTCGCAATGGCGGCCCCGGCAAGCTCAAGCCTGGGGAAGGGTCCGATGCCAAATATCAATAACGGGTCCAAGATACAATTGATAAGCACAGCCACAAGCATAATGACACTGGGTGTTTTGGTATCTCCAATGCCACGGATGGCATTATTCCCCACCATGGGGATCACTACAAAAATCATCCCCGGAAACCAGATATTCATGTACTGTTTGATCAGCGGCAGTGTCTCAGCATTCGCACCGATGAGGCGGAAGATAGGTTCGAGGGTGAGGAGGCCTAAAACGATGAATACGGCCACCACCAACAGGGCGAGGATCAAACTATCCGTGGTCAGCTCCCGGACCTTACGAGAGTCCCCCTCTCCAATCGCCCGCGAAACGACTGCGGCCACACCCATCCCGAGCCCCATGGCTAAGCTGCTGACGACTAGGATAACCGGGAATGTAAAGCTAAGCGCAGCAAGCTCTATGGTGCCGAGCTGACCGACAAAAAACGTATCCACTAAGTTGAAAGCGACCATACCCAAAATACCAAAGATCATGGGCACAGTCAGCTTGAACAGTATCTTTCCGATCGGTCCTTCAACAAGGACAGCTTTGTTCGCATACTTCATGGCACGGCTACAATTGGATTAAAATAAGATCTTAGATATAAGACGACCAAAGGTAATACACATCTCCACTCAATGCAAGAACTTTCCTGGATTATTAATAAAAAAGGTGGGCTAAAAAAGAGGATTACTTGCCTGCGGCTTTAAGGAGAGCCTCCTTGAGTTTCTCGTTGACCTTCACATCATTCTCTTCAGCCATTTTCAGGTAGTCCAGCCCTTTCTGGTATTGTTTGCTCATAAGGTAAATATTGATCAGGTTATTGTAGGCATCTTTGTGCTTGGGTTCTGCTGTGATCGCTTGCACATACAGATCATGGGCCTGCTGAAATTCTCTCAGCTTGAACAGGATGTTGCCATGGATGTAGTTATAATCCGCCGGGATCTCCTCCACAGTCGTGACAGGTCTAGTCAGTCGCTGGTCAAGGCCCTGCGTGCCCCTTTCGTCGTATGTACCCGAATCTCTCGCTTCCTGCATCTTAAGGATGCGCACCTGCTCCATATTCATTTTCATCTTGACAATAAAGTGGTAATTCTCCTTAGCTTTCTCTATTCGAGATCGAGCGAGTTCAAGGTCTCCTTTTGTATAAGCGATCTGAGCTAGCATGAAACAGGAATCAGCATGCTGCGGCATAATTTTCAGGGATTCGTTGAATTCTTTCTCGGCTTTGTCGATATTTCCCTTACTGAATTCCTTCTTCCCCTTTTCGAATCTTTTGTCGGCCGCTTGATAACTCTGGAAAAGCCTTCTTTCCTCTCTCGTGAAATCCTCTTGAGCAAAACTTGAACCACACAGACAAAACAGAAAAAAGGCGAGTAAAAGAACCGAAAGTATTTGTTTTGATTTTGTCATTTCCGACCCCCAATCCATTTTTATTATTTCATGTATTCCGTTTCACATTGTAATCCTAATTTTCACGAAAATCAACATTCTGGCCATGTCTTGGCTAACATGAACAAAAGTTTCATGAATTTTGAAACATTCCCTAGTATATCTATGTATTTTATGGTATTATTCAAATTGTATGCTTGCTGCGCTGAATGGGCAAGTAAACACTCCTTCCTAATCCTCCAATATTTAGATCCCCCTTAAACAGCCAATTTTTCTTCTTGACCTCAAAATAAAAATGAACCTTTTCATCCCAACTTGCGTCTTAGAAGATGATAAGTGTATATTTCTATGCCGTTATTTTAACGATATTCATATATTGAGTTTAAGAATTATGAAAAACATCGAAAGCACAGGAGGGCACAATGAATATTTTATCTTTTAGGACCAGATCGACTCCACTATTTATTGCGATTTTTGTGTTGATCGCGGCTGGGGTCTCCTTCGGCAGTATCGAAGATTCACTCAACAAGTCATTCACCGTCGAGCCTGGCGGCCTATTGACTATAGACACTGCTAGAGGCTCCATAGAAGTGCGCGGCACAGAAGGGAAACGTGTGGATATTGAGGTCGTACGAAAGGCAAAAACGTCAGACCAAAATGAAGCCAATGAGATTTTCAACTATTTACGTCTTGATTTCAATCAGAGCGGTAATGATGTGATCATCAAAGGGATCAAAACAACCGATTCGAACAAAAAACTGAACAAATTGAATGTCAAATTCATCCTCACAGTTCCTCTTAATTATAATGTGGACCTCGAAACAAGCGGTGGAAGTATTTCTGTGGATGACCTCGAGGGCACAGTGGATATAAGAACTTCGGGGGGAAGCTTGGGCTTGAACAATATCAAAGGGCCTGTTACAGGCAAGACATCAGGAGGGAGCATCTCTATCGGAAAGGTCGACGGCAATGTAAAGGTCAATACATCAGGTGGAAGTATCCGAATCGAAAATGCTTATGGAACGGTTCATGCACACACTTCGGGCGGCGGGATCACTGTGAACGAAGTGCTGGGCACAATTCAAGCTGACACATCGGGAGGTTCTGTAAAAGCATATATCTCTCAACAACCCAAAGCCGATTGCCGCTTGAAAACTTCGGGGGGGAGCATCACCGTTTATCTCGCCGAAGATGTCGCCCTTAATGTGGATGCAGGAACGAGTGGCGGAAGCATTCATACGGAATTTCCTGTAACCATTCAGGGCAAAGTCAGCAAGAGAGAGCTGAAGGCTCAGATCAATGGTGGGGGGCCGGAATTGTACCTTCACACATCCGGGGGGAGTATCTATATAAAGAAAAAGTGAAGTTCCAAAACGGTCCGTTGGGGGAATGACCCCAACATTTAAATTCGCGATTTGCCCGTCGCGTTTTCTAAAAGAGCGCTTTGATAAAATAAAAAGTCATTATTCCCGATGCGATCAGTTTCAGGAGCATTCCAAACATAACACCTATAAACACGCCCCATCCGGCTTTTAAGGCTTGACTCCCTTCCTTTCCCACAGTCAGCTCTCCGATGATAGCGCCGAGAAATGCGCCAAAAATCATTCCGAAAGGAGGGAACAAAATGAGCCCTCCGAACAATCCAAGAACCGCTCCCCAAAAACCCGCCTTAGAGGCGCCGAACTTCTTCGCTCCCGCAGCTGGCACGACATAATCCAGAGCGGTAACAACAACTGTGATCACAGCCATCACTATGAGGAACTGCACACTGAAGGGTTCCCATCTCTTGGCGATGGAGAGAAGGATCAATGCGAGAAAACTGAAAGGAGGCCCTGCGATACCCGGAATGACACAACCTATAATCCCGATGATGAGACAGATAACACCGAGAATAATCAGAACGATCATGACAACTTCCTCTATTTATTTGCGTACATGTATGATGCCATAAAATAGAGCCGAGCCATATCCTCCATGACTTTTGGAGTCACGATATAGATAGAATCGGCGGCTGTGTGAATGCCGAAACGCTGTCCTCCACTCGAAGAGTTGGTGTAAGCGGGGATCCCCTTGGCAAGGAAAGGAGCATAATCGCTGTTGCCTCCCACAGGGGAGATCTCGCCTGCACCGATGCTTGGATTAATGGCATATTTATCATTCACCTTCGTGATCAGACCGTATAGGTCCGGATAGGTTTTTCCCCCAGTCACACGGATACCGGTTCCAGCACCAGCAACATCGATGTTCACCATCATGATAGGCTTCGACGGATATTCTGGCATGTTGGCTGCCATGTGTTTGCTCCCGAGGAGCCCCAGCTCTTCCGCTCCGAAAAGTGCAAAGATCATAGACCGTTTCGGCTTTGTCTTGAGTCGAGAAAAGGCGTAGGCCAGCTCCATAACGATCGTTGAACCGCTGGCATTATCACTGGCTCCCGGGTGGATTATCGGCCAGGGCCCGAGATGGTCCAGATGAGCTCCGAATATTAAGTACTCTTCCTTCAACACAGGGTCTGAACCTTCGATTATTCCGACAACGTTGTATGTTGTCGTTTTGGGATGATGAGCACCTATCGCATTGATCTCGGCCCGGACCCCTGTGGGAAAAGTGAGATGATGACCATCCCCCAGCAAAGCACTCAAGCTCTGAATATCACACCCTTTGCTTGTAAAGAGCACGTTAGCCACTTCATTCCCCACCATGACCATGGGCAAGTTTTCGACATAGACGCCTGCTCCCGAGACCACGGCTCTGTTGATGAGGATCATCCCAGCCGCACCGTGCTTTTTAGCATTCAGGAGCTTCACAGTACGCTCTGTGTATGCTGAAAAATCTTTTTCTTCGATACGTGGAGTGCCGCGCAGGGTGGCTACGATCTTGCCATTCACATCGATTCCTTTGTAGTCGTCCCATCCAAGTTCAGGAGCTGTGAGCCCGAAACCGACAAAAACGACTTCAGCCTCCACATGGCCGAATCCACTGTAAAGAGTGGGACAGAAATCTTTGTATACTGTCATCTCTTTGACAATGGGCTTGCCCTCATTCACTTTTGGATCTGGAGGAAGAATCAAAGAGAAATGAGTCTCGCGCATTTCGTTATAAGCCATACCGAAGGGTTGAAGAAAGCTGTCACCATACACTACCTTGAGGCCCCACTCTTCATACTTCGAAGCCGCAAATTGGGCCGCACGATCATAACCCTCTGTGCCCGACAGTCGGCCTCCCATCTCGGGAGATGTAAGCACATTGATGATCTCAAAGATATGCCCTCCTTTTATGGAGTTCATGACATCCTCCACATCATCCGCACGCAGGGGATGAATTGTCAGCAAAAGAATCACCACAAATAATAAAAGACGCTTTTGTATCATCTGGACTCTCTCCTTTCTAGCCTGAACTA
>CAZIMJ010000374.1:0-8752 GCA_964540205.1 uncultured Eubacteriales bacterium
TGATTTTATATCTTGCTTTGGGTGGGATGTCAACTTTTCCTTCATCTTCGTGGGCATTACCAAATCCGTGATGAATGACGTCCGAGTGTCCCAATTGGTAATTTCGAAAACACGCTCAGTTTCCCCAGCGAGGAAACTTCGCTCGGACGTGGGAGCTTCCCTCCCCACGAGAGATGTACCATGCCCGTTCAGCCCTTCACACGGTTTTCTCCACCACACAATTGGGACACTCAATAACGCAATGTGAATTCATTCTATCACAGTTTTAGGGATGCTTACAGATAGGCAGACGAAATTGACTTCGATTAAAACCTAAGTGTATGATTGGAAAGCAAAGCTGATGGAAGATAAAATCGCACTGGTCACTGGAAGCAGCCGGGGGATCGGTGAGGATATCGCTCTCACATTAGCAGAGGCTGTGGGTGGTGTCGCCGTTCACTATTTCAGTCAAAGGCAGGCAGCATTAGGTATTGTCGATACGATCAGACAAAAGGGAAAACGATCTGCCGCCTTTCGTGCGGACCTATCCAGTGAAAAGAGTGCAAATCTCCTGATCCAGAGAGTTAAGGATAGATTCGGACGCCTGGATATCCTGATCAATAATTTCGGCCCCATCCTGGTCAAATCCTGGAAAAAAGTGACGACCAAAGAGTGGGAAAGCGTCTATCGCAACAACCTCTTGAGTGCGCTTTTTTGCATGAAAGCAGCCCTTCCGGAAATGAGGAGAAGGAGGTGGGGGAGGATCGTGAATCTCGGTTACAGCCGTGTCGAGCAACTGGCAGCCTTCACGACCATAACTCCTTATGCGATCGCGAAAACAGGGCTTTTGCTGCTGACAAGGACGATTGCTCACACCGAGGCTTCGAAGGGCATCACGGTGAACATGGTTTCCCCTGGCCTAATGGAGGGAGGTGTGCTTCCCAGGGATGACCATGTCCCTGCGGGCCGGCTCGGAAAATATAATGATGTCTCCAGTGCTGTCCTGTTTTTAGTCTCCGAAGATGCAAGTTACGTCACCGGGACGAATTTGATCGTTGCCGGGGGCTGGAAACTTTAGAGATTTTTTTCCCAGAATTCGAGCATCTTGGTGTAAAGATGCACTCGAGCCGCGCGGTCGGCTATTCCGTGTTTCCTCATGGGATAGATCATCAGGTCGAACATTTTGTTGGCTTTGATCAATTCATCCACAAAATTCCAGATGTTTTGGATGTGGACATTGTCGTCATACGTCCCATGGACGATGAGAAGCCGGCCATGTAAGTTTTTGGCATATCTGTTCAGATCGTTCTTCTCATAACCCTCGGGATTCTCATCAGGAAGTTTCATCAGAGCTTCGGCCCAGATGGAATCGTAGTACCTCCATGCCGTGACCGCAGCTACAGCGATTCCGGCCTTGAACTCATCGGATCGGGTCATGGCAAGCAGAGTAAATGTCCCACCCCCGCTCCATCCCCAGATGCCCACCCGTTCCGGATCGATGTAGGGTTGGGCTTTGAGCCACTTCACAGCGGACACAAGGTCTCCCAATTCACCGTCACCCATGGTATTTTTAAGGATCGTGTTCTCGAGTGTTTTGCTGATGGCCGTTGCGCTGCGGTTGTCCACAGTGGCGACAAGATATCCTTTTTTCAACAATATTTGTTCGAAGTAACCTGAATGCCATGAATTCGACACTTCAGGAGCAGAAGGGCCACCATAGACTTTGAGGATAAGAGGATATTTCTTATTCGGATCAAAATCCTTGGGTTTGTATATTTGTGAGGGGAGGGGAAAACCGTCCTCAGCAGGTATGGCGAAGAGTTCGGGATGTTGCATGCCGAGCTTTTCAGGGATTTTCGACCTGGATTTTGCAATCGTGGAAACTCGTGTGCCGTTTTTCTTATGGAGTGTGAGAGCCGGGGGTGTGGATATATTGGAGTAGCGGTCCATATAGAATTTTGCATCTCTGCTGAATGAGATTCCATGTGTTCCCGCTTCCTTGGATAATCGCTCCAGACCTGCCCCATCCAGTCGAACCCGGTAAAGATGCCTTTCCAGGGAGGATTCTTTAAGGGCGGTGAAATAGACCCAGCCGTTTGCCTCGTCGATGGCTGCAATAGCCTGCCGAATCCAATAGACCCCTCCTCCTGAAGAGGCCGTTGCCCACTCGCCTTTGGTCACCTGATTGACAAGCTCGCCGTCCAGTGTGTAGAGATAGAGATGGTTATATCCATCACGTTCGGATGCCCAGATGAAGTGTTTTCCATCCTCGAGAAAGTGAAGGTCATCGTGGATGTTAATCCAGCCCTTATTCGTTTCTGTGAGAGTGTGTGTGGCCTTTCCGCTTGACCGGTCTGCGATATATAGGTCGAGATGGTCCTGGTTTCTGTTCATGGTTTGCACGCTGAGTCTTGTGCTGTCGGGAAGCCATTTTGCCCGGATAATATATTCAAAGGAATCCTTATTCAAATCCACCCACGTGGTCTTTCCATCTGCAATATCGATTACGCCGACCCTGACTGTGGGATTTGTCGTGCCTGTTTTGGGGTGCCTCTGCTTGATGAGCTTTGCGTAATTCGGCCTGTGGTCCAGAAAATAAGCGATCCCCACCGATGATTCATCGGTCTGGAGGAAAGCAAGAGATTTCGAATCCGGAGACCACCAATATCCGATATCCCGTCGGCCGAAGACTTCTTCCCAATACACCCAGGAGAGTGTTCCATTGAGCGTTGTCTCAGACCCGTCGTGTGTGACCTGTTTTTCTTGGCGGGCTTCGATGTCATAGATAAAAAGATCGTTGTTCCGGACATAAGCCAGTTTTTTTCCATCTGGTGAGAAGTTGAGGGATTTTTCGGATTCTTCTGACTCTGTCACTTGGAGGAATTGTGAGGAGGAGAGCTCGAGCACAAAAACATCTCCCCGGTACAGATAGGCGGTTCGTTTGCCATTGGCATCGATAGCAAGGGGGCGGAAGAGAAGCCTTTGAGGGAATGTCTTCTCTGAGAGCTCCTTAAAACTTGCTAGCGCTTTTTCCCTATCCAGTGCAGGAATCCGATTTCCACTGGCCGGGTCCAGTAACTCGAATGTCCGCTCTTTGAGTGGTTTGCGGCTGTCATAGAGAAGAGCCGTGCCATCATTCAGCCAAGTGAATGACGGGAGAGAAGCGATCTCGACGCTTTTGTTGCTGTAGATCCACTCAACCGTGATCTCTTCTTTTTCTTGAGCCCATACGTATGGACTCAAGAGAAGGATAAATGCCAGAATTGCCAGAAGATACCTTTTCACAGAAGATGAATTCATGGAAGAACCTCCGTTCACACTGTTTTCTGAATTATCATTTTTATCATAATGAGGAAAACTCGGTCAAACACTAACTCAAAATAGCAATTATCTCGTATTTATGACGAAAGACATTCCGGTAATCTGGAGTAAAAATATTTGGCATAAACATCTTTATCAGAAAGAGTAACATATTCATTCAAAATAAAATCTTGTTTCACATTGACATCAAATTTTCGCTTAGTATAATTTTATTAAATGGGAGTTGGATAGAGGATAGAAACATAGATAGCCTGTTGAAGCGCCTGTCGGACGAAAAGGATAGAAACAGATATTCTTAAACTAAATTCCTACGTCAACTCTCAACTTTACTCGCTTAAAAAATAGGGGGTAGATAATGTTGGATGCAGAAAAATGGTGGAGCCAAATCAGTATTTACAATGAGGCGATTTTTCCAATGCAGATAGCTGTGCTGGCTATAGCGTTTGTATTAACTTGCTTTTTATTTGCCAAACCGGGGCCTAAAATTAATAAGATGATGAAGGCTTATCTGTCGTTTATATTTGCTTGGAATGGCATTGTATTTTTCTTGATTTTCGGTAAAGAGCTTCCTGGAAAATTCTTAGGGATTCCGTTATTTGTCCTTTTGGCAATTTTAATGGCTTGGGATATACATGCAGATAAAATCCAGCTCAAGCTTCCGGAAACATCATGGCAAAAGTATTTAACTGCCATTCTGATCCTTTGCTCATTCCTATATCCATTAATCGGATATATTTTTGGGCATTATTATCCTGAAGCTTGTACATTCGGGGTTATGCCTTGTCCAACTACTGTATTTGCTCTTGCTTTACTTGCAGCTGCAATCCCAGAGGTGGTTAAGAAAGTCTATATTTTGCTTTTATTATGGGCCCTTCCCGCTTTCGGCAAATGCCTTGGAGCGATGGATCTCTATGAAGACTGTATTCTTTTTTGGGTGGGTGTTTATGCCATGATTATGCTGATTAAAAGCTGGAAAAAGATTAGAGTCTGAGCCATTTTGGATGAATTTGGCCGCACTGTGTCCATTCGAATTTTTAAGCAATCTCTATTTTGACATATTTAAATAGACCATCTGACTATGAATCAGTAGGTCGGCAGTTCAGATCTGTTCGGGCGTACCACTAAATAACCCCATATGTACTATTAAAATCAGCAATTTATGTTCTAAGGTACTGAATTTCCTCTTTCAGTAATTTTCAACGATTTTCAGCAATTTTCAGCAAAAAAGTTGTCATAAAGTCGTCATATTTTGACACAGTAAATTTGAATCTAAAATTATTTTTAAATAATGATCAAAAAGGATCGACAGATTAATCAACCCACATTTAATTAGTGATGTTAAAATAAGATTCGGTTAATTATTGAAAGAATTGAGGATAAAAAAAGGGAAAAGTATAAAGAAAATGGCTTTAGATGTTGGGCTGGACTATACATACATAAGTGAGCTCGAAAATTCCAAAGTTAATCCATCTCCTGAAGTTGTTGAAAAAATATCGAATTACTTCAATCATGATTCAGATGAACTTTTGTTATCTGCAGGAAAAATACCTAAAGATATTAAGCACATACTAAGAAATAACCCAGAAGAAGCAGTGGAGTATTTAAGGAGAAAATTTGGTGCCGAAGTTAAGAAATAATAGAGAGTCTTGGATAAGACTTTTGAAAATAAAAAATCTACTCACTAAAACATAAAATAGAAATTTCAAAAGGGGTGATAAAATGGCAAATTATTATCACCTATGAATTTGAGTTTTCTCTTTGCATCCACATTTTTTTTAGGAGGCACTCAACGATTCTGATGAAATCTCCGTCTAACGGAATGAAAATCAGGATATAATCAGAATATGGACCCTTTACAAGAGGAGCAGGTGGTAGAGAAATGCTGCCAGGGAGACTTGAGCGCCTACCGTATGATCTACGAGCGTTATGAACAGCCGCTTCTGCGCACAGCCTACCGAGTGCTCGGCCGGCAGCAGGATGCTGAAGATGCGGTTCAGGACACATTTATGAAATTGTATCGGGGTATCCACGGATTTCAGAGAGGAGCACGCTTCAGCTCTTACCTTTTCCGGATACTGCTGAATGCCTGCACAGACATCCTTCGGAAAAGGAAGAGAGCTGTCGTCAAGGAGTTTGACGACGCCTCACACTCCAATCCTCCCTCACATGAGGTCCGCCACACTCTAGCCCAGGCGGTGGGTATGCTTCCCCCTAGAATGAAAACATGTTTCACGCTGTTTGATGTTGAACAATTTACCTATGACGAAATCGCAGAAATACTGGGTATCAGTACGGGGAGTGTGAAGTCCAGTGTCCACCGTGCCCGACAAAGACTCAGGACATGGCTGCGCGCATCCTCTACAGGAGAAAAATCATGAAATGCAACCGATTCAGGGATTATGAGCTTGGGAAAATGGATGCAGAAGCATTCGTCCATCACAGTCGCGAATGTGCACTCTGCCGGGAGGAGGCGGTCCTTGATGCACGCCTCATGGAGAGAGTTCATGAATTGCAAGACCCGGTCCATGCACCACACCTCTGGACTCGTATAGAGGCCGGGCTTCAGGAAGAGAAAAGAAGCAGAGATCTTCGCAGACCGCACCGTGCTCCCGTGTTCCGGAATCTGTTTTTTAATCCATGGTTCGCCAGCGCAGCAGCAATCATCCTGGTTGGTGTATCCTTAATGCTGTTTTTCAGCCTGGCTGAGTCGACACCGTCCAAAGGACATCTAGCCCAGAAGGTCCTGAAGCGTATCGAAAGCAGGGAACACGATTATATTTCGGCAATCGAAGAACTTGAAAAAAATGTGCGGCCTAAACTGACGGATATGGATTTTGAAATGATGGCCCTTTACAGGGAACGACTGGAAACAATCGATACCCAGATCGAACGATGCCGGAGAGCACTGGAATTGAATCCGGCCAACGCCCATATCCGGCACTACATGCTGGCGGCCCTTCAGGATAAAAAAATGACTTTGACCCAAATTCGAGACTACCAATAAATGGGAGGATACCATGAAAAGAAAGTTAAACCTTTGCAAGGTTACAGGCTTTTTATTGTTGGGTTTTCTTTGTTTCTTCAGCCAAGTCGCAACGGCACATGAGGTCTCACACAGCAAAGCCAAAAAAACGCAAACCAAAACCTTTTCCCAAAATGTGAGTGCGGCTCCGGGAAAAATACTCAGAATTGATGGACCCCAGGTTGATTTGACCATCTCAGCCTGGGACAGGCATGAAATCGTCGTCGAGGGCAAGGTGGAAGTGGGAAATTCGCACGAGAATTTTCTAAAGGATTTTCTGAGCGACACCGACATTTCCATCGAGTCGTCGGACGACGGATTCCGGATCAGGTTGGATTCGCCGTTGGATGAAGAGAGTCGCAAAAGTAAAAGCGATGTCCTAAAAAAAATGAGAAAAATTCTCAGATCCGGAAAAATGAGTTTCTTTTTCTCGGCGACGCTCAACATCCGCGTACCCGCTGAACAATCTCTCGATGTGAAAAACAGCTTTGGCGATGTGACGGTCACGGGAGTACGCGGGCGCCTGGAGATTCGCAACGAATCGGGCCGGGTGAAGATTATGGGATGCGGTGGAAATCTACTTCTGAGCAACAGCTTTTCTTCGGTCACAGTTGAAGATTTCGATGGCCCTGTAGAGATTTCCAACGAAAGTGGTGCGGTGACCATGAAGAACATCGGCGGCGTATCCATCGTTCACAACAGTTTCGAACCGGTGAATTTCATGAATATAGATGGACCGCTCACTATCCAGTCCGAAAGCAGCGAGATCGTCGGTAGTGATGT
This sequence comes from uncultured Eubacteriales bacterium, assembly GCA_964540205.1. Classification (GTDB taxonomy): domain Bacteria; phylum Acidobacteriota; class Aminicenantia; order Aminicenantales; family Aminicenantaceae; genus WTAW01. Next base: position 7,106 of record CAZIMJ010000374.1, read on the forward strand.
CGAGGGTGAATGCCGGATTACGTCCTCTTTCCAGCTGATCGATGTCAGAAGTGTGAAGGGACGTTTAAAGGTTCAAGGCGAGAGCTCGGAAATAAAAGTGGATGACATAAAGAATGATGTTTTCATTGAGAGCAGCTTTGCTCCTGTCACAGTGAAAAACGTGGGGGGCGATCTCAAGGTAATCAGTGAATCCGCCATGGTAACCGCCAAGGCCATCAACGGGGATGCAGACATCCGGAGTTCCTTTCAAGGAATCGCCGTAAGCGATGTGGGAGGGACGGTAAAGATAGACGGCGAATCATCTAATGTGACCGCTCGAAACATAGAGAGTAATGTTACAATCAATTCCTCATTTGGAAATGTCACGGCAATCGACATCCGCGGCTTTTTGGAGATCAAATCTGAATCGGCCAGGATTAAGGTTACAGACATCAAAAAATACGCCGATATTATTTCTTCTTTCAATGCTATAGAAGTTCAACGTGTCAATGGAGATGTTTCGGTACAAGGCGAGTCTTCGAACGTTCTGGTAGAAGATGCCACAGGGAACGTTATGGTCGATAATTCCTTCAACTACGTCATCCTGAAACGGACGCAGGGATCGATCACGATTCGTGGAGAATCGAGTTCCGTCGATATCTCCCAGATCAAGAGACTGCCGCCTGGCTCAAAGATTGACGTCAAAACCACGTTCAATCCCATCCAGGTTTCCCTGCCACAAGATGTAGAGGTATCTATATCAGCCTTTACTGAATTCGGAAACGTCCGGTCAGATTATCCCATCTATGTCCAACAAGCGGGAGAACGTCGGATGGCGTCAAGCCCAGAACAGAAAGGCACTGTCGTTCGGTTGGAAACCTCGGGAGACATCACCATAAGGAAGGAATCCCTTAACTAACGGATAAAGAGAATCGACTTCCGAACTGGCCGCTCAGGCAATCTGATACCAATCTATTTATGCCAGTGAATTCTTTATTCTATGTTCAGATTTAACGACCACCTTCCAAGTTGGTAAAACTTCTCATTTTTATTGCTTAGAATTAGATGGGCGTGAATGAACAATTGATGCTTCATGAAGATGCTGGTTATGTTTGCAATTCTATCCAACCGCATACGACAAAGGTTCTCCCATTTCGAACATCCGATTCAGGATAGCGCAACCAATCGCAGCTTCCTGCTTCTGAGCATCTTCATTCTTGGCCCTCAGCCGTCCACCAATGATTCTCTTGTAACGATAGAATGCGTTTTCCGCGTAACTCTGCAAATAGTATCCAGACTGGCGTTTCCATTCGGATCGTCCATTAATCCGGATCTCTGCAATATGACAGTCTCGCTGAGAGGAAGCAATGATGGAATTGTTGCACATCACCGCGTGTTTCGTTTCAGCGAAATTCGGACAACTCGTGATATTTCCCAAGCTGCAGTTTGCGTCTCATAACGACAAAACCATAGAGCATTACAAGAAATTCCTCGACCGCTGGAAGGATGCTAACCCGGGGAGAGCTGAGGTGGAGGTAACATGATGACGTGATGCACCTCCTCCGGGAGTTTGTTATACTTCCGGAAGAGCAAACAATCTATTTAGGAGGTGCTTTAATGTATTATATGGGTATTGACCATCATAAGCAATACTCTCACATCACGGTC
>CAZIMJ010000375.1:0-42094 GCA_964540205.1 uncultured Eubacteriales bacterium
ATAGATGACTCCGATCAGGATTATCGAGTGGGAGATCTTATGGAATTTGAAGTCGACTATACCGGTTTACTTTCGGCTTGTACTTCTGAGAGTGTTAACGTTGTTTTTGTGACGGATTAATAAGCGGCTGACACTATCGATTTTCGGTCAGAAGCAACAGCTTTCCATCGAGACCGCCATTGTATTTACTTTTTTCCACGCTGATTTTTCCGTTCACCATGACAAATTCAGTTCCAGTGCTATATTGCCTCGGATTTGCGTACGTCGCGTTGTCCTTGATAGTTTGGGGATTAAACACAACAATATCAGCTTTATATCCCTCTATGAGTTGACCTCTATCCTTTATTTGGAGGAATTGGGCTGGCAGCGATGTCATTTTCCTGACGGCGTCTTCCAAGCTCAATACCTTCTCTTCTCGCACATACTTTCGGAGAACCCTTGCTTGGCTGCCGAAACTTCGGGGATGGCCCGGTCTAGGATTATCAGCCTCGTTGAGTATCGGGTAAGCACCTCCATCGCTGGAAAACATCAACCAGTCATATGTCATCAATTTTTTCATGTCGTCCTCAGACAGGGCGCCGCAAGAGAGATACAGATCAGGTTCTTCAACGACCAATTCGGCCGTAATGTCGAAGGCATCTCTCTGCTGTTCAAGTGCTAGGTCAGAGATGATTTTATCGATCAGGTGGGTGTTTTTCCTCGCTGCTACGACTGCATAGCTATCCCAACCCGATACAGCCACAGGGCTTGGATTATGAGTGATACCGAAAAGCACCGATCTCCTTATCTCGTCGCGTTTGTCCGCATCGATAATCCGTTGAGCCGGTTTTCCTGACAGATCTCCAATTGCAACAATTGTATCTCCGGTTATGCCAATGTCTCCTTGAAAAGCTGGCTTTCCAGAACCGTCAACTATGGTGCCTTTCACAATCAGGATGTCAAAATCCTTCTTAACAGGACCACAGCATAAGAAAAGAAAACTCCAAGCTAAAAGACACCCAACGATGAGATGACATTTCCGCATAATTCTCCCTCTCTTTCTGGCGCATGTCTATGTAAGACATGCGATCTCAAATGAATAAACAAGCCCTAGCATACCGAAACCTCAACCATTTCCGAGGGCTGATTAGAATCCAATTTTCTCTTTGAACCGACGGAGGGAGTTGATTTCAATCCCCAGAAGCTCTGCAATGTAAAACTTGGCCTCGATCCCCATGACATAGCCAGGAGGAGGATTGATCAATCCCAGATTGAGGTCTTCTCTGCGCTCAGACATCACGAGTGGATCGCTGAGTTCGATGAGCGAAACGTTCAGCTTGGCGGCCACGTACTCTTTAGCTTCCTTGATTCTCATGCCTCGGGACATTTGCATGCGCGCCACCAGATCTCCGGCAGTGCGCATCCCGCCCATGCCCGACGCAATTGCATGAGTCGCGGCCATGCCTAGGATGTCTCCCACGCCCACCTACAAACCGTCAAGGCGTGTGATTTCAACCACGGCTTGCGACGCTCTCGAGACTGCATCAATGGGGACAAAAGGCGTCACGGGTAGACCCCCGACACCCATTCCCATGTTTGCATGGACTGGAATGTTCGACTGTTCCACACAGAACTTCAAAAAAGTCACAACGCGCGCGACATTCCATGCACAGGTTTTGCTCGTGTTGGTGTTGATTACAGGTCCAAAAATGGTTACACCTGCCTTCTCGGCCAACTGGACTTGTTGGTGAGGATACAATCCTGCCAGTCGCACGCCATCGTAAGTCAATTCTCCGTGCATGCCCAAAACAAACTCACCCGACATGCCCATCTCCACACATAGGTCCGGATACTTCTCCTTCAGGATTTCCACGGCCTTCAAAGCGGCAAGAAAGTCTGGATCTCCAGCAGAACCTGTCGTATCGAAGTCGATGGCGTCGACTCCCGATTCATACAGTCCGCTCGCCACATACACCATATCCTTGACCGCATATTCGATGGCCTCTTCGTGAGCCTCTCTGGCTTCATCGATCTTGCCGGCGGCCATGAGCTCTGAAGGATTCTGGACAGGGCCTTCTGGCCGATAGTAAAGGCCCAAATTTGGCATGGCACCATAGAGTACGGGGACGGTTGTGATCAGGAGCGCTTGCTCCAGGACTGTCCGCTCGTAGCTGATGATGGGTTTGACTGCTTTGAAACTGTAGTCGTTGTGTCCAAGTTCCACCGTATCAGCTCCCAACATTCTTTCGAACAATTGCAGTGATTGCGTTCGGTCTATCGGAGTGAGTGTGCGCTGCACTTCACCGCATGTGGAATCATAGGTGAAGACAACTTCGTTTCCCATTTCTACACCCACCGGCCGGGAAGGAGAGCTGTAAATATCGAAGAGATGATCCAGTTCATCCTGGTTGAGCGCAGGGATTTTCCCTCTCTCGGCAGCATCTTGAGCGCCTTCTTCAAACTCTCGCCTGAGTTCGCTTTCTGTGAGCTCCACGAGGGAGCCATCTCCCATTCTCGTTCTGATTTTCTTCATTCCTTAATCACCTCCTTTTTTTGTGAATTTCTTTTCTATTGTCTTCTGTGCTTATCAAAATCGACAGGAAAGATTGATCAGTCATCCCTCCTGCACCAGAAGATTGTATTTACTTTTGTCTGAATGCCGTAGTTATTTCGTCTCCTTTCTCAGAAGTGAACCGCGATGCTGGTTGAAGTGTGTTTTCTGGTACTTTGTGATCTTCCACTCGGGAATATTGCATTTTTGACAGCTCTGGAAGTACCATTTGTTCCGCAGCCAGCGGGCGGCGCGGCTTCGTTTGGAATGCCGAATCATAAATGTCTTGTTACAGTGAGTGGTGATCTCGGCAAGAGATCCTTTCACAGTAAAGGCTTTAATCCCGTGCAACAGACCGGTCCGGGAGGGCCACAGTTTGATCTTTTCGACCAGTATGAAAAAATCGACTTGTTTGCGGATGTATTTGTCTTTAATCTTCTTGGCAACCATCCGGTGCTCCTGTCAACAGATTTGCACTCCTTAAATACATGAATATCTTCTTGGCGGGGAGCCCGGGAGTTGCACCCGGCTTCATAGATTTAGGGTCTATGCGATCCGTCCGATCTGCCCCCCACATTTATCACTCAATCCATGGCGAACGGCCATGGCAAGCATTGCCGCTGTTCCTAGCTGGAGAGGGTCATGGATGAGGCGATCTTCAACAAGGGGCCGAGCCTCATCGCTCAAACCAATGGGTATGCCGCACGCTGAAATGATTGTTTCCGGTTTGATGTGTTCTGGACGGATGATATCAGGAGCAGGAGAGGCATCAAAGAAGAGTGTGTACCGGTCCAATGCATCGGAAAGGTTTTCTTCCTGTTTTATTCTGAACTTGGAAGCCAGAAAGCGGACTCTCTGATCATCAATATCGTAAACGCCCACTTTTGCTCCGAGTCTGTCGAGGGCGCATAATGCGTTTTCTCCTACACTGCCTGCACCTATAAGCAATACGTTTTGACCTTGGAGGCCGTTGGCACAGGCATCTAAAGCATAGGCATAACTCCATCCGGTGGCCTCGGCATTGTCGATGACGCGTTTTTGAGAGAGGTTGATCGCGATAAATCGGATATCATCTGCCAGAAAAACGATTGTAGCCCCTTTCTCGATTCCTTCGGCCAATCCTGCAGCATCACAGCGGTCCGTGATGAAAGACGGGCAACCCAAATGGTGATTGATAACTTGAACAGATTGCGTGAATCCCTCGATCACACCCTGACCTGCTGTAACTGGGACTACAGCGACACGTTCAGAGCGAAAGGCCTCACACAGGATCTCTTCGGATATGCCAGCTGTCCTGGCGGCGATCTGTCTCAGCGTGAGGCCTGTCTTTTGTACGAGTGCGAGGTCGTAGACAGTGATAGTCTCATTCATCCCTGAAATCAACTCGCTGCTTAAACGTGTCATATCACACCTGTTTTTTCAGTTCTTTCCAGAACAATAAGTCTCATTACAATCCCGGATGCGGGTCCAAACACTCTCGCAGTCCGAACGCTTCCCGGATTGTTTCCAGAACGCGACGGTGTTTTTGGGCCACTTGTTCTTTGGTTTTTCCGGTTAAGATCAAAGTCGCCACCCAGCTCCGAAAATCCGGGTCAAAATCCGTGAGGGCTTCATCAGCCCCGAAGAAATCCACTTGATGGCGAAGGAGCCTCGCTTCGGAGATAATGTGTTCACCCGATATTTCAAGTGCATCGGGACTCACTCTGATGTGCTCATAGATGACTTCCTTCTCATTCACGATGGGGGGGATATCGGGAATTGCCTCTCTGTTGAATATTTCGTACAGGAGCTCAAGCATGTTAATGCCGGTTGATTTAAGCACGGCGGTGGGTGTCTGGCTCGGCAATCGGGCGTCGACTTCCAAGACCTTCAGCTCATTCTTGTGGAGGATGACCTCAATATCCATGATACCGCTCAGGTCGAGAGCCTCGGCAACGGCAACGGCGATTTCGTCGAATTCTTCTTCGAGAGCTCCTGAAAGGCCTGCAGGAGCTACGACTCTTTTGCAATCGAAGCTCCTGTCGATTTCGATAATCGTGGGCTGGAGTGTGTGATACTTTCCATTAAGGCCAACGATCTCCAGAGAAAAGGAGGGGCCTTCGAGAAATTCCTGGATCACCCAATGCCCGCTATAAAGATTTTCTTCGCAACGAACGGACGCCATTCCCTCCCTGTTGTTGATTTTTCGAATCCCCTGGCTTCCACTCAGTCCAGAGGGCTTCATGATCACCGGATAACCGCAATCAGGCCAGGCTTGAGGCGCAGGAAGACCCAACTCTTTAAAAAGCGAGTCAGATTTTTGTTTGGAAGAAGTGACTGCATAAGCCGCATCATCAAAGGCAAGCGGAAATTGTCTTCTCTTCGCCAAGTCCTTCAAAGATTTGAGAGCTTTATCATTTTCTAATGCAGGGATAATGAGGTCCATATCCTTGAAGATGTCCGAAAGGTCCGATGAGTTTGTCGTGACATCCGACTGGATAAAGGAATGGGCGAGCCCTCGTGCCGGAACATCCGGGGTCCGGTCGATGAGCAAAACTTCCCATCCCGCTTGCAGCGCCAGGTAAACGGCCTCAACTCCCTGCAGCTTTCCGCCGACGACAGCCACTCTCATGCGGCCACCTCATAATTCACAGAGCCGCGAGTTAAGGCTGATTTTTCAGCACAGACCCATTGCAAGTAATCCTGATTTGTTGCAACAGCCATCCCCATCTGATCGAGCAGGGAAGCCACACCTTGGACCGTGCGAGATCCTTCGTCTATACCGAGAGAAGGTTGGGATACGCCTGATAGACCAAGTCGGGGAGGGATCAGAGACGTGATCACATTCGCACCCGCTTCCAGCCGCTCTTGGAGGAGATCAAGGCCGTCAACATCCAGCGAGGCAGGGATCAATCGGTCCGGAAACAAAAGGCGTAGCACTGCAATGGTCATCAGCTCTCTCAACCGGGAAGGAGATTTTCTATCGCCCATCGGCGTTCCGGTCTGAGGGACAAAACTCATCACCCGGGCCTGTTGGGCTCCCAATGTCCGGATCACTTCTGTTGAGAACGCGATATCTGAACAATTTTCTCCCACTCCTGTCATGATGCCTTCTTCGATCAAAATTCCTGACTGTTTGGCATAGACTTTGCTCGAAAGGCGCGAATCATAGCTTTGTTCCGGACGGAGATAAACAAACAGCTGCCGGTTGTGCGTTTCCTGATAGCAGGCATACCAATCGACTCCGGCCCTCGCAAATTCAGCCAATACATTCTTAGGGACCACACCCGGTGAGACCATAAGAGGCAAACCTGTCTCCCTCTTCACTTTTTGAATCAGTTCCAGGAGGAGATGGAATCCATCTTCCTTCTTGGAGTAGAAAGGATCCTCTCCCATAGTCAAATCGATAAGATGGACGCCGGATTCTGCAAGCAAACTGGCCGCTTCAACGATTTCTGCTTCGCTTTTTCTGTACCGTCGGGCAAGCTTATTCGAGGTCCGGGAAGAACAAAATGTGCAGTTGTTACGGCAGAATGTGGAAAAGTAGATAAATCCGTAAAGAAAGATTTTGTTCCCGAAATACTTAGCTCTCACATACTGAGCTGTTTGAAAAACTTGGGATATCTTGTTTCCCTCTCTTAATCCAAGAAGATATGTGATTTCAGATACGGACAAAGGTTTTCTATGCAGAGATTTTTCCAGGATCTCTTCGAGTTTTGGGAGTCGATCTCTATCAGTCATAACGCAATGTCAGCGAATCCCGGTCAAAAAAGTAGAAAATATGACCTATTTTGAGCCGACCAAACGTGAGGCTTTCTCCACGGCATCGTTTGCGTCCTCTCCAAAGGCATCGGCACCGATCCTTTCGGCCCACCGCTGCGTGACCGGAGCTCCTCCGACCATTGTTTTGAACCGGTCTTTGAGGCCTTCTTTTCGGAGCTTCTCCTCCAGTGTTTTCTGCCCGGTCATCGTTGTTGTCAAAAGCGCGCTCGTACCGATGATATCGGCTTCGACCTCCAGTGCTTTGTCGATAAATTTCTGTATTTCGACATCGTGACCAAGGTCATAAATTTCAAAACCATTGACCTGAAGGAGCGAAATCACTAAGAATTTTCCGATGTCATGAATATCGCCCTGCACTGTTCCAATTACGACCTTGCCTCTCTTCTCTTGGGCAGACTCGGGCATCGATTCTGTGAGAATTTTGTTTGCGATCTTCATGGCAATGGCAGCCTCGATGAGCTGAGGCATGAATATTTCCCCTATGCCGAAAAGGTCCCCGATCTGAGTGATCCCCTTACGGAAGCCCTTTGTGATGAATTCTACGGGATCAAGACCTTCAGCAAGACCTTTTCTAGCGACTTCTTCTGCCTTTTCTCTGTCATGATTAAGGATCGCTTGTTCGGCTTCTCTGAAAAACTCTTCTTTAATCAATATTCAATCTCCTCTGTTTGTGAATCTGATTCCAAATATATGCCTATCCTCCAAATTGAAGGCGGCAGAATTCTACGCTATGTTTAGCCGTTCTCCATCCAAATAGACTAGGGCACGACCTGCGCGCTGGATATTTTGGAAATTTTCCCTGACCATAAGGAGTCTCTCCAGCCCGAAACCGATGCCGACCCAGGGATCGGTGATCCCCCAGTTCGAGTCCAGTGCATGAGGGCCCATCGCTCCTGAGGCGACTTCAATTCCGGATAGGACATCGATCGTTTCCCCGTAGACCTCGCTCTGATGGGAGGAAAAAACGTAGTCTTTAATACCGGCGGCGTCCATGATGATTGTTGCCAGCTCCTCCAGTCTCTTTTTCCTTTGATCTACGGGGAGGCCGAGTTCCACAAGATTCAGCATGGTGAATTCATTGACATGGTGTCGACCCTTGGTGTCCTTTCGGAAACATGGACCCACTTCAAAGATTTTCACGGGTTTTTCCCATATATTCACGAGCTCTCTCAGCAGAAAATAGAGATTGGGAGCCAGCATGGGCCTCAGACACTTTTTTTTGTCGACCCAAAATACCTGTTTGAACAGCTCGTGGCCAGGCTGTATCGACATCTTTGCGAGGGAATCTTTGGAGATGAGAATCGGAGTGAGGACCTGGACAAAATCCTGTTTCACCAGCGTTTGTGTAAGGGCATCCTCCAGTTCGCACAACCGTGGACGCCGGCTCTGGGTGCGCATAACTTGGAGATTCTGCTGGCTTTGGCGAACCAGATCTTGTTCAAACTTGAAGAAATTTCTATTTCGTTCCTCAGAGTTGGAAAATTGCTTGTTGAGCACTAACTCTGCCGCATTGAGTTCTCTCAATCGTTGCATCTGGCTGGTTGTCCAGCCGCATTTGTTTGACGGCATTGCATGTCTAATTACTAGGGATGTTCACATCATAGCTCTTTTTTTTTGCATAAACTAGTATATTTTTTTCTAGGGAAAGCTTATTTCGGGTAATGAAGACATGTCATTTCTTTTCGCATCGGACAACATGATTTCTCTGAGAGCCTGGCGTGTTTCCTTGTCAGGAAGGGGAGGCTCGTTGTTTCGCAACAGTTCTGTGACTTTTTCTTTCGCACGGGCGTCGATTGATTTTTTTCCCTGGGAGATCCAGGTATCATACGGATCTCGGTCAGTCAGCTTGGGGAATGTATGCTCCACCTTGTACCATTTTCTGGTATGGGGCATGGAGAGAAACTGCGTGTCGGCCGTAAAATCTTTGAATAGATCCAGAGCGATCGGATCATCACGTTGGGCTATCCCTTCTATCAACCGGTATGCCATCCCGCAGATCTCATTGTCCACGACCAGCTTTTCAAGGCTCTGGCACCTGATGAAATCTAAAATTCCTGCTCCAGATATGACATTCACACCAGAAAGTGCCGCAAGAATCGTGCCTATTCCGGTCTCGAAACCTCCCTGTGCATCGTTGATTTTGGCATCGCTCATTCCCATGTAAGAGTGGGTGGGAAGATTGAAGTGTTTTCCGATCTGTGCGTAGGCCGAGTCGATCATCATGGTCTCGATAGCGCCGATAGGAGTCGTTCCTCTCCGCATGTCGAAGCTCACCGGACAACCGCCGAAAATAACAGGCACTCCTTTTTTGGCGAGCTGGCATATCACAAGTCCTGAGAGGTTTTCGGCGACATGCTGGACCAGTGTTCCCGCGATTGTAACGGGAGAAGTGGCGCCTGTCATGCCCATGGAAATCAACTCGGAGGGAATGCCGGCGCGGGCGCTGTCGATCAAGCTCTGGGCTGTTAAATTGCTCCATTTGAGAGGAGGGGAGGGGCAGGCATCGAAGATTGCCAGCGGTTTATCCGAAAGATTCTTTTCACTTCCCCGTACGGCGACGAGCATTCTGTGCATGGGTTCGAACCCTTCCACTCGAAAGGTCCCGGTGACAATGGGTTTTTTGGAAAATAAGAGACCGATATACAATCGATAGCTGTCCGAAACGATCTCGGAGACGTCGGTGCTTAGAATTCCGGTGCTCTGGAAGTGGAGATGTTCGAGGCATTCCGTCAAATGAGAAAAGCGGATCAGGTCGTCTGTGACAGCTTTCCTCTCCTGCTGTGTCTCGGAGTCCAGTATGGTGACGGCCGAAGAGCCCGGATCAAAATGGACTTCATCCTCCCCGAGGAGATACTCTGTCTCTCCGTTCCTGTCATACATTTTAAGAGAAGCTGGCGTCGATAAAAGAGACTCTTCAACGAGCTGCGGGGTGATTTTTACTCTCTGGGAGGAGGCATCGACTTTCATTCCTGCATCTCGAAGAAGCGACAGCGCCTCTTCGTTCTCGATAAAAACTCCTTGATTTTCAAGGATGATGTATGCCTCCTCTATGATTTTTTGGATTAATTCATTACTTAAAAGCTCCAGTTTTGGTCTATGTGTTTTGATCATGATTTCCCTCTAAATTTGGATCATTCAAAACCTTATTCAGTGTGATTATACGTGTCGGCCTCCGGTTATTCGAGCGCCTCGTTTATTTTCCCGTCAGCTTTTTCGCTGCACCCACTGCTGTGAGGGCATTCTCTGAATAACCGTCAGCACCGATATCGTCCGCCCATTTTTGGTTGACAGCCGCTCCGCCCACCATGACTTTGAATCGTCCGTACAGACCTTTTTCTTTGAGACGTTCGATCAGTTTTTTTTGCCCGGTCATGGTCGTAGTCAGGAGCGCAGACAAACAGATCAGGTCAGCGTTCACTTCATCCGCTTTTTCGATAAACTTGTCCAGCTTCACATCCGCTCCGAGATCGATGACATTAAACCCATTTGCGGAGAGAATCGTAGCCACGATGTTTTTACCGATATCGTGGATATCTCCCTCGACAGTCCCGATCACGACTTTTCCCGCAGATCGTATGGTGATATGAGTTTTTTCCAGCTCGGGCTTCATGATTTCCATAGCGGCTTTCATGCATTCAGCACTCGTGATCAACTCGGGCAAAAAATATTCCCCCTCTTCCCACAGACGTCCCACTTCCCGGATCCCCGGAATGTATCCCTTTTCGATGACCTCGTTGAGATCCATCCTTTCTGCGATCGCTTGTTGTGCCAGTTGTTCTGCTTCGTCTTTATTCCCTTCGACGATGGCCTTTTTTACCATATTAAGAAACTCTTCATTACTCATTGTGTCTCCTCTCTTGTTAAAGTAATCTTTGATTCTAGACCTCCTATCAGCGGAAGGTCAAGATGAATTCCAATAAACCTGAAGCGAAACTGTCGAACTTGGCTTCTCCATTATACTGTATGTTCACTTATTTCCTTCGACATAACCGATGGGGATCGTGAGTTCTAGCTCTCCTTTTCTTTCAGAAACACGATTCAAATTCTCTTCCAGTTTTTTAAAGACTTTCTTTTGATCCCGAGCAGGAACAAGCCATTTCCACTCATCCAAGAAGCCGTATCTAATCAGAGAGTGATTCAAGAAAGCGCTGCCATCCAAGAAACGAAGTCGAAAAGAATCCTGATGTTTTCCTGTGATTTTAAAACCCGAATGTTCCAGATAATCGCAAATTGTATCTTGGGTCAATCTGTGGTCGATATGAACTGCGAGATCGTTTATTATATCTGCCATGCGTAGCTCTCTCAGTGTCTTTGCGAAGACGGAATAAAAGGTGTCCATATGTCCTTTGGGATTTGTCGTCAAAGCGATCTGGGCACGGGGCCGAGCTACTCTGTAACACTCTGCAAAGACTTTTTGTGGGTCATCGAAATTATTTATTCCCAAGTTAGATACGATAAGATCAAAAGTGTTTTCCTGGAAAACCATGGAGGAGGCGTCCCCCTGAACAAGCTGTACGTTCTTGACATTCAACACATTCATCTTGTATCGAGTTCTCTCATGAGCGGCTTTAAGGGGATCGATTCCGTAGACAGTCGATGAATCTCCTAGCCTTTGAGCTAACTCGAGTAAAGGAAAACCCGAGCCGAAACCGACGTCCAGGACTTTGATCTTCGGCTTGAGCTGCACGTGATCCAGAAGTACCAATCCAAAAGGCGCGGACCAGAGCGGGAAATCATCCTGGGCAGAGAGAATAGAGGGATCATCGGCCATCACAGGTTTTTCCATTCAAGACGACGTTTTCACAATCTCTGACATCCGTGCGATGTAGTCTGGGTCTGTTCCGCAACATCCCCCAATGATGTCCGCACCGTTTGCGATGATCTGAGGGATGAATCGCAGATAGTCCTCCATACCCTGAGAATAGGAGACCTCGCCCTCTTCGGAGAGTGAAGGATTTCCCGCGTTGGCTTGGGCAATTATCGGCAGCGATGTTTTTTCCCGCATGATCTTCACCAGCTCGACCATCTCCTCGCTGTTCAGAGTACAGTTGGATCCCACAACAGGGACGCCTTCTCTCTCCATGGCTTCGAGAAATTGATTGACACTGTTCCCCATCAAAGTGAAAAAACCTTTGGGATGATGATTGAAGGTCATTGTCAGGAAGACCGGCAAATCCGAAGCTTTCCGTGCCCCTCTCAACGCACACAGGGCTTCAATCAGATCATATTGTGTCTCGATTAGGAGGAAGTCCACTCCCCCCTCTGTCAAGCCACGGGCCTGCTCGGCATAGGCATCTTCGAATTCCTCCTCAGTGAACTCTCCATGAGGCTTGAGGAATTTCCCCGTCGGTCCCATGCTTCCTCCAAGAAATTTTCCTTCCGGCTTCACCTCGTTTGCAATGAGTGCCGCCGCACGGTTGAGTTCATAGCATTTGTTTTCCAAGTTGTGAGATCGAAGCTTGATAGTCGTTCCTCCAAAACTGTTGGTCAGGACGGCGTCCGATCCTGCATCGTAGTAACTTTTGTTAATTTTTTGTACGATATCCGGTTTTTCCTCATTCCAGGATTCAGGACAAGCACCCTGAGGAAAGCCATCCTTAATTAGTTCGGTTCCGAATCCTCCATCAAGAAGAAGTTTTCTCTCTTTGAGGAGGACGAGGATTGATTGAGCCATTTTATTTCCTCCAATATGCGAATATTTCAGGTTGTATTTCTATCACCGGTCAACGATTGAGGAGCCGTTCGACCGATGGAAAAAGCTCCTTTTTTGTGTGGGGAAGGAACAGAGCCCCCGTGTATTCGTTGAAATACGCCGGCTCTGTGTTCAATTCCAGATAGGTCATCATTCTCTCGAGTTCATTGACCCGGTCTCTGTTTTTTTCAGAAAGCAGGATGAGATGTGCTCCCAGCAGAGATGTGTTCCCCAGATAATGGAATTTGGTTCGCTCAAGGTCTGGTAACAGGCCGATACGGACAGCGTTTTCAACATCCAGGTTCTGCCCGAAGCCACCTGCGATATAAAATGAATCGATCTCATCGAAAGACAATCCGGTATGTTTGAGCAACAACGCACAGGCTGAAAAAACGGCGCCCTTGGTCCGTATAAGATTGGCAATGTCATTCTCGGTGATCAAAAGATCTTTTCCCCAGAAGGAGCGGGTGCCCGTTTCCACAAGAAATCCCTTGGCGGCCTCGTTATGCACGAGCCTGTCACCGATCTTTTCAGTGTTGAACTTTCCGTTTCGGTCCACATACCCATGAACGAACAGCTCAGCGAGAAGATCGATAAGGCCGGAACCGCATATTCCCTTCGGATTTCCACCCCCTATGACTCTGTATTCGGCAGTGCCGTCTTCTTTGATTTTCAACTTCTCAATCGCCCCTGTTGCAGCAGGCATTCCACAGCGAATGCTTCCTCCTTCGAACGCCGGTCCTGCCGAACAGGCACAACTCATGAGCCATTCTTTGTTGCCCAAAACCAATTCACCGTTTGTGCCGATATCGATGAATACAGAAATCTTATCCATCTGGGACACTATGGGAGCACACAACAAACCCGCAAGGATATCTCCCCCGACATAACTTCCCACAGAGGGCGCACAATGAACTCTCGCTTCTGTGTGCATATTGAGATGAAGGTCCCGTGCCCGAAGAATGGGCACGCGGTTCAGTGTGGGCACATAAGGCTCTTCACGGATGTATCGAGGATCGAGCCCCAGCAAAAGATGTATCATCGTGGTGTTTCCAGTCAGAGAGGCAAAATAGATCTCCGAGTTTGCCCCTCCAGCCGCCTCCAAGGCTTTCTCCAGGAGGTTGTTGACTGTCGATATGACCGATGCGTGGAGTTCCTGCAAACGTTCGGGCTTTTGGGCATAGTTGATGCGCGAGATAATGTCCTCTCCACATCGGATCTGCTGGTTGTAGCTGGACGCAAATCCCAAAATTTTTCCGGTCTGAAGGTCGACAACCTGAAGCGCGACCGTGGTCGTACCAATATCACAGGCAATGCCAAGGAGTTTTTTTGGAGGAGAAAAGGGCTCTACGTCAAGAATGATCCAAGACAGGCCCTCTCTGAAAAGGGTGACTTCGACTTGACCCTGTTTTTCGCGAACGGTATGCGCAAGCTTCTTTAACACTGAATATTCGCAATATACAGTGTCGAGGGGCCGCTCTTTCTTGATTTCGGCCTCAAGTATCTTCAGATCGCTGTAGTTGTCATCCAGAGTGGAGGAGGGGAGAGTCAGAGGCAGTTTTTCAACAGGGGGACTGACTGCGAGATCGGCGATAAGATCATCTTTTTGATCCAGGAGGGATCGCATATCGCCGGTGGTCTTGAGGGAAAGCTCCTGGAACTCAGGAAGCTCGACAAAGAGATCATCTCCAATCAAAGTCTGACAGGCCAAAACGAATCCTTGTTTACGGAGTTTTTCGGGAAGGAAGGCGGAAGGCTTGATTGTGGTTGCCCCTTTGATGACTTTGACGATACAGTCACCACATGTGCCCTTGCCTCCACAGGTGGCGCTCAATGGAACTCTAGCTTTGCGGCAGGCATCAAGAAGACATGTCCCCGGGGACACAATAATTTGAACTCCAAATGGCTGAAACTCAACCTTGAAGTTTGAACGGTCAGGATTGGGTTTGATTCGAGTTTTATTCAATGATATTTAAGCCTCCCGTGGTTCGTGATGATCCTATCTTTCATCGTTGATATATGTTATTTTCATGGCTGATAAAGAGCGCACCGATCTCATGTTAGTTGCACGTTTTTCACAAACGAGGGGATATCAGACGCTTCTTGAGAGCCGACGATGACTTCCCACCCGGGGAGGTTCTCCTCCAAATCGCCGCTGATTTGAGAGACAAACCCGGGAATCACGATTTTCCTGGTCTTGACCTGCTGTTCCAGGTTGATCTCTTTGATGAATTTTGCAATGGTTTCCCCGACAAATTTACCGGCGGCCCAGGCCGTGAGCACAGATTGACCCTCTGTGTCACAGACGACCAAGTGAGCGGAGATTCCTGAGTTTTCAATTTCTCCAGAAACAATAAAATAGGTCAAGGAAAAGTTCGTCGTGACAAAGACCGGTGATTCCGGTGTCGGTTCGCCAATGGGATAGACTTTGGAGTCCACCTGGATAGGCTTCTGGGGGTCTGTATAAATGTTTTGCCGGAGTGTTAGGAGAGCATAGAGCAAGGCCTTGTCGTATTCGGGCAGCACTATGACGGAATCATATTTGCACAGTAAGGCTGAGGCCGTTGCGAACATATCATATTCCGTTTCTGTATTTATCTGATGAAATAGGGGATATCCAAAGGGTTTAAAGGCCTTTTTAAGAGCGCTTCGTCTTAAAATTGTGTTATGCTGGATTTGTGATCCTGTGTTTTTTGACGTGATATTCAAAAGAATATCTTTGACCCCTGCTTGTTTTGTTTTTTCCACCTGAGCGGCTAAATCTTCATACGTTTCTGAGGTCAAAATCAGGCTGCTGTTACAATCTTTTGCCAGCTCGCTCCATTCATCCGTGACGGTTTTTTTCAGTAGGACAGCAGCATAACTATCTTTAATAAGCGAGGCCGCAGTCTTCAGCGTCTCGAATTCGGCACAGTCCAAGAGAATCCCTTTTGTTGAGTTTTCTATGACCAGCTTAATGGTTTTGAGGAAAATATCCTTTTCAGGCGAATCATGAGTAATCAAGAATAAATCCGTTTCGAGCTCCTCTCCGACTCTTTCCACTTTGTACTCTTCGATTTCGCAGATCTTTTGTTCGAGTCTGCTTTCTCCCTCAGAAGTGCGCAATTGGATAGCGATTCCCGTTTGGTGGAAAAATGTTTTTTCATGACGGAACATGACTGTTTCACTTCCCACCTCTAAAGGATGATCCTTCCCAATTTTCACCAATCGAATAGGAGGTTCACTGGCAGCTCCCAGTGTTGCCTTAGCATCTTCAGAGGCGTGGGGGCACTCACTGAGTTCGGCTTTCTTTTGGGCTAATTTCATGGCGAAAGCCATACATGTCGGGACTCCACAATCACCACAATTGGTTTTCGGTAGCAACTTAAAAATATCTAAACCGGATAAGGCCATTGTTAATCTCCTCCTCTGCCATCAAACATTTCCTCGACCTTCTTTTTCACTGCAGCAACAGCTTGAGGATGGTACATGATGAGTAGATCAGCGCCTGCTACGAGAAGGCTCATTGCTGTTGCGATCTCCCAGTACGCTCCCCGGAGCTCGACATTGCCCCAATCAGGATAATCCTGTTCAGGTGCACGAGTTTCCTTAACTCGAAAACTCTCATATCCGGGATTAATCATCATCGGAAAGGCCATCATTTTGTCTCCTGCTAAAGCATCGATACGAATTCTCTCCATGATCGAGTAAGTGTATTCGATGCCATATCCTAGTGCTCCTGTCAGAGGATCCATGACAATCTTTTCCGGTGGAAAACTCATCTCTGTCAAAAGGATGTTCAATTGTTTGGCGAGATTGACATCGATTGGCGTCTGCGTTACAAGAGTGTGATTGTAAGCAATACATGCTGCGGCAATTGTTTTATAGTTGTCCTTTTCCACATAGCTGATGAGGCAGTTTTCGCCGGCAGTGACCTCACAGACCTTTTTCATGACTTCATTGTTTTTCTCATAATGGCTGTGGCCAGTAATAATTAGGGGAACACTCACACTCTCGAGCACCTGTTTGACGATTTCTGCTGCCTCGTCAGCGCTTTTATTTCCTTTCTCCGGGTGTGTGCCCTCAAGTCGCACGCTTATTAGTTCTGCCCCATACTCATCCACACATTTCTTTGCCATTTCTCCTGGCTTTTGGATGACATCGCCGTAGTAGTCCAAAAGCGATGAAGGATATTTTTCGGATTTTTTATCAAAAACTTCCATGGCGATGAGGGGACGATGGGGATGCTCCCCTTCAAAAAAATGGAAGGGGAGGGCTGTACTACCACCGATTGTCACCGTATGGGAGCGTGTTCCTCCTTGCTCAGGCGTGGCACCTATGGAAACTTCAATGATTTTGCCAGTGTTGACTTCCTTTGGAATTTCGAAATTCATGAGTACCTTCTTTCTGTGTTCATAATTTAAGTTTATCCATAAATTGATTGACCGCTTGAAAGGCGGAGGAGTTTGCTGAAATGTTATAGACGGGTGTACCGTCGCGATCCATTTTAAGGAGGTCTGTGTCTTCCGGTATAACACCTAAAAGATGCAGTTCTTCTTGCTCAATGGCGCCTATGACAGTTTCTGTGAGATTTTCAGGAGCCCTGTTCAAGATCAGAAATCTAGTCCGGACACGCGTATCCAATTCTTCCAGCAGATTGCTGATTCTCGCGGCCATCTGTACGCCTCGGGGTGTGGCGTCCGAGACGCTGAGAAGATAGTCGATGGTTTGCGTTGTCCTCCTGCTGAGGTGTTCCATGCCTGCCTCATTATCGATGACGACGTAATCATAATTTTCTCCTAGGGTTTTGAGAATATCCCGCAGAAGGTTGTTGGCATAACAATAGCAGCCCGGTCCCTCCGGTCGGCCCATGGCAATAAGGTCAAAACTTCGAGTCTCCACAAGGCTGGTCTGAATCTTGTACTCAAGAAATTGCTGTTTCGTCATTCCTGCTGGAAGGGTATCCACGCTTTTTCTCATTTCCTCTCTTATAGCACCAACCGTCTCTCTGATTTTGACGCCGAGAATATCATTGAGGTTGACATTGGAATCAGCGTCTACAGCCAGGATGGGCCCCGATCTGTTCTCACTCAGCCAACGGATAACGAGCGCAGCTAGAGTGGTTTTTCCTGTTCCTCCCTTCCCAGAAATGGCTATAGTCCTCATCGTATTGGTGGCTCAGTCAAAACAGAGGATCCATGGACAGAGCCAAATGGTTCTTTTTGGTTATGAATTCCAGAACCTCCTCTTCTGTCGTCGCCACGGTTTCATCGGCGATTCTATCACAGAAATCCTCAATGCCATTCTGTTTACCGATTTCGCGGAGTATCGGTTCTAACTCTTCTTTGAGATTACGGCTCATCCAAACAACACGCATGGCGCCCCCTTCTGCCCTGATGAATTTTTTGCTGCCGATATACTGCTTGCTGTGACCGATGAATCCTGGAGTTTGCATTCCTCCTCCGACTGTCCCTGCGAGTGTCGAGAATTTCATTCCGCTCGGCGTCATACCCGCGTAATCCCGGTAGACGACCATGATTCCGTTTGTCGAGGGCAGGATACAGGAAATGCACTCAAAACAGCCACAGGATGTCATGGGGTCTTCGATCATGCTGTAGGCATTGAATCGTTCCAGAGTCTTGTGAGAACTGTTGTAGACAAAAGTGTTGATATCTTCCCACTGTCCTTTCTCTTCATCCAGAGGGATCCCTTTTTTGATGGGTTGATTGGGTCCCGTGGGATTGATCTGATAGGCCGCTTTCCCATCGAGCCAGTTGTATGCACCGCACAGTCCTGAACGCTCAGGGGTGATAATGCAAACATGATTCGGGGCAAAAGACTGACAGAGGGTGCAACTGTAAAAAGTATCCACGGCCTCGTCCGTCATATCCGCAATGCGTGCATCTCTCTCGAGATAAACCTTACGGGCGAAATCGATAAGCTCAAGGATTTCTTTTTCTCGAGTATAGACCTTGACCTGAACCTTATCGACGATTTTGCCGTATTCTCCATGCAGCTTTGCGTGGATGATGGAGCCAAAGTGCCCGAATTTGAATCCTTTGGCCTTGGCCTCCTTGCTGATGCGAATCCAGTTGATGTCCCGCTGCCCCATATGGAAGACTCCGTTCGCACAGTTGATAAAGTCATGGATCTGACGTTCCAGGATAGGCTCAAAATCAGGCTGCATTTCCCGCCCGGCAACATCGACCCAGATAGCGAGAGGAATTTGTACGCCCTCGTCAAGATCATCAATTTCTGGGCCGATCACCTCAATTTTACCATCTTCAACTTCATCTATACTCTTGGTTGTGAGATACTCGAACCCGGGATTTGGCTGTCCTGCGAGTTCGACGTACATGTCGTCCTTTCGGACCCGTTCGCCTTGAAAGGCAGGCCCGTAGGAAACAGGAATCGGAACCTTGGTGATTCTGATCTTCAATCCTCTGACTTCGATCGCTTTGGCAACGATCTTGTTATGAGATACGGGGGATACGACATGTTCATATGTGCAGATTCCAGTAGGAAGTATCTGGTCGATGTCTGTATCGGCAATAGTGGGAAAGCCGTAGTTGATGGCTCCCGCTGCCTGGGCATGCTTCTCGTCATCCACAGGGCCGAGCGCGAGTACAAAAGCAAAGACTCTGTTTTTGTTGTAGCGCAGCACGCGTTGAAAGTCTCCGGGTTGCGCACCGCCGAAAGATAGCGCCACCCGTGTGGCAAATCCAAGAGCATGAATTGTTGCAGTGACATCATTGCCGAAAGGAACTAGCCGGGTCTCCCAACCCATCTGGATACCTTCCTCTCGAAGCTGTTGTGCCATGGATTTTCCTTCCGTTTCCGCGGACATGAAGACATATAGGTTTTTCTCCTGAAGTTCCCGCGCGATCTTGACAGCGATTTCATTGGTCGGGCAGTAACCCACACACGTGGCAAAACCGGGAGCTGTTCCGTCGACAAACTCGATTCCTCTTTCTCTCATGATCACATCATTCGCAGCTCCCAGCCAGAGTTGGCTCTCCGTAGGATTCGGTGCTGTGAGATAAGGAAGGGGAATTGACGTGTATTTTATGGCCTCGATAATCTCATCTGCGAAAAGTGCAGCCATGCCTGCATCTAGAGTGTGGCCGAGATAGGGCAGCCACAAACTGCCTTCAGGAATTGGAGGGAGAAGATTCTTCGCCTCCTCCAGTAGTTCTGTAAGTCCTCCAAGAGTTTCTACCTTCAACCCTAACATTCCATAAGAAATGGGCAGATAATAACCCGTATTTGGAAATTCGACTTGGGTCTGAGGACCTTTTTCTTTGATAGCTTGCTGCAGCTCGTCCTCAGCACGGGCAACCAACTTGTGGGCCCCTCGAATAGCTCTCGTTGCGATGATTTTTGACATCAGATTTCCTTTCCTTTTCGTTTAAACATCCAACTCTCTTCTCATTTCCATGTCATAAAGTATTCGTTTTTTCGCCTTACTGATGCCCAAATATTCTCGTTTTTTGTTGATATGGTCGATGATTAATCCTGCCATTTTTCCCGGATCGGGTTCAACACCCCACATCCCGCCAAAGATTTGTTCGAATTCTCTGAATACATGATCGCAGAACAGGTCACTGCCAGAGATTGGCAGACCCACTCCGAATACAGTGAAAACACCTGAAGAGACAAAATACTGTCCGATGGATATGGCCTTCTCGCTCATCCATTCTGGCGCTGCCCCCGCAACTGGAAGGTCACTGATATCCTCGCCAAGGCCCCCGATCTTCACCATCTCGGAGAGCGCGATCAAAATACGGCTGTTGTCCACACAGGAACCCGAGTGAAGCACAGGAGGCATACCCACGGCTGAACATACCTCGGCTAGCCCTTTACCTGCATACTTTTCCGCGGATTCAGGGACGAGTAGACCGGCTTTGGCACAGGCGATGGCCGAGCATCCCGTCTGGACAACCAAAATGTCATTGGCGATGAGCTCTTCGACGAGGCTGACATGAATTTGGTCGTGAGTCACTTTGGGATTGCAGCAGCCCACGACTCCTGCCACCCCTCTGATCCGGCCGTTAATAATGTTGTTGTTGAGGGGAGTGTATGAACCCCTAAATTTTCCACCGAGCATGTAGTTGATAGCCTCGTGACTGAAGCCTGCTATCAGATCCATTTTCTCCTTGGGGATTTCGAATTTTTCTCTTTTCGGAAAATTCAGGACCGCTATTTTTATGATCTCTTTGGCTGTTTGAAGGGCTCGTTCATGGGAAAAGGCAATATGTTCGGTGCCTTCTATCTTCCCCTTTGGTGAGGTTGTGATGAGCTTTGTATGGTAACACTTGCAAATTTCTGGCAATGAGGCCATGATGCACTGGACATCGACAATCATGGCTTCCACGGCGCCTGTGGCAATAGCCAGCTCCTGCTGGAGAATATTGCCAGCGATGGGCAATCCATGCCGCAGCAGGATCTCGTTAGCCGTACAACACATACCGCTAAGGGTTATCCCCGTGGCACCATGCGTTATGGCAAGCTCCAAAAGCTCTTTATCCTGAGATGCATAGACCAGGGCTTCTGCCAGCACGGGTTCGTGACCATGGACAACGATATTTACATCCGTTTCGGAGAGGACACCCAGATTCACCTGGCCTCTGATAGGGGAGGGCGTTCCGAACAGAATGTCCTGGAGCTCTGTAGCAACCATAGATCCGCCCCATCCGTCGGCCAGAGCCGCTCTTGCGCCCTGGAGCATGAGATTCCTGTGGTCTTGATCCACCCCCATGTGTGTGCGGTGCATCACTTCGACGATTTCCCTGTCAATTCCTCGGGGCACAATGCCCAAATCCCGCCACAGGGCTAGTCTTTTTTTAGGCGCAAGGCGAGTGAAAGACACTTCCCCTCCCTGACTTCCGAAATTTGCCAACGCCTTTTCTGCGACTTCAGCGGCGATGTCTTCTTTTTTCCTGTTGTCCGTAGGAATATCCAGAACTTTTGCCACTTTCCGGAGCTTGTTCACATCTTTAATTTCATATCCCGATTCGGGAGATTTCGCGGCGAACAACAATGTTTTGGCCACATCCCGGCCATGGTCGGAATGGGCGGCCGCTCCGGCTGCGATCATACGCGCAAAATTCCTGGCTACAATGACCTCTGCTGTGGAACCGCAAACTCCTCTTTGAGGGCTTTTGCCTTTGGGATTGATTCGGCATGGACCCATGTAGCAGTTATGGCAGCAGAGCCCGCTTTCCCCAAAACCGCACCGTGGTTTTTGTTGGTCCGAACGGTCCCAGACAGTATCGATTCCTGCCTGCCTAGTTTTCTTCAACAGTTGATGGACTGTCTTGTCCCTGCTTTTATCTTCCATTATTTATTGCCTTTTCCTTTAACTAACCTGACTTATTCATAAAAAATGTCGATACTCATTTCAATAAAAGCAATATCAATGATTTGCATTATTCTTCCAGTAAATAACCTTGATATTTCCGTTTTCAATGTCCTTTCTATTCATAATCGACATTTTTTACCTTTCAGGCGAGTCGATCTCACCACATCGGCTTCGTTGTAGCCCATTCGCGGTAGTTCACTACAGCTTCATGGGCCACTTCCTCGCCGCTGCAGCCATCTCAACTCGTGAATAATCCAGGCTAAAATTTATTATAAATATTGTTCAGAGAATACTCCAATAAGGATGACGAGTTCCACATGATCTTCATCCGCGGAGCAAACGGCTCACCTCAGATAATGTGTAAAATATTTTTTCTGAAAGTTCAACCGAGAGAGATCCGGTCCCGCAGCTTGGTGTCAAGAGGCATTGCTCCCAAATGAGATTCTGGTCGATTCCCTTATTCGCCAAATGTGTTATCTTCTCCTTGAGTCTGGTGATTAGAGAATCTGCCGTCTCTCCTGCAATTTTTTCCGAGGTGGGCACGATTCCCCATGCCAATACACCACCATTCTCCAAGAACTTTTTTGTCTGTTCAGGATAATAGGCAATCGTATCTCCGAATTCAAAGGCATCAAAACTTATGATGTCCACGCCCGCATCGATCAAGATGGGCCACTCTGTGTTTCCACAACAGTGGGTTCCGACAAGGGCGCCGGCCGCATGAACTGCTTCCACCACCTCGTTCAAGTCACTCACCACATCCTCTCTCTGAACGCTGACATAAGTCGAGGAGCCGAAACCTGTGAGAATGGGCTCATCGACAAAGCATGTCTGGTTGTATCCAAGAGGTTTGAATTTATCTAGGAGCCACCTGGCTTTCATCGTGATGCCTTTGACGACAACATCCCTGTAGACCTCATTGTAGTAGAGCGCTCTTTTGTTCTCATCGACAGTCGCCAGGCCAAACGTGACCGGACCTGTCACTTGACTTTTAAAAAACTGAACGGACGATGGTCTGCCCGCTGCCAATCTTTTTTCCATTGCGTAGATCCCGCGGCTGAATTCCGCGGAGATCTTGAAATGCTCCAGGTCTTCTGCCATATAGCTTTCATAGAATTTTTCCAGCTCAGCTGTGGACTCCTCACCGGTGTTGATATACATTTTCTCTTTAGAGTCATCTATGACCACATTGGGAACTGCCTCACTGTATTGGGCTTCCATTTGTTCGCGGAAGTTGGTGTTCGGCAATTGAGGCCAGATGGGGATTTCCGGGATCGTCTCCATAATCAATTCGCAGGCTCTTTCGACATCCTTATGAGGAAAACTCCCGATTCCGGTTGCAAGACATTGAGGATTAAAAGGCATGTTCCACCTCTGAGAGTTAGATTTTGTACTCTTTTATTAAAAATCAGTTTTTTTTTAATATCTTGTATTTATTTACCGATAATTTGTAAAAATATGCTATTTATGCTCCGATTAAATGAACCATATGTAAAATTTGACTTATGCCGGTTGCTCCAGGTTCTTTAAAGATTGGTAAATGATGCCAAATTCTCTGTTCAGGTTTTCATCAAGCAATTCTATGAGTGGGCGCTGTGATTGATCGGCTTCACGAATAATTTCCCGATAGGAAACCATCCCCAGCAAGAGATCTTGTGGGAATTGTTTGCGAATCCAACTTTCTTGTGTTTTATCCTGGACTTTGTTCCCGATGATGCCAAAAGACTCGATCCCGATCTCTCGTGCCAATCTCAGAATCGTCTTTACCGTTGAAATGCTACGGGACCCGGGCTCTACGACAATGAGCATTCTGTCAATTGAACGAGATGTGGCTCTTCCCAGATGCTCGATGCCTGCTTCCATATCCACGATCACAACTTCATCACGGTTAAGAATGATTTCTGACAGGAGGCTACGGAGAAGCACATTCTCAGGACACGCACACCCTGACCCTCCTTTTTGTATCGCCCCCAATACCAGAAGTTTTATGCCTTTGTGGTCGATACAAAATGTGTCCGGAATATCGCTTACTCTTGGATTCATTTTGAAAAGCTGGCCGAATTGCCGGGGTTTCGCACCTGTCCTCTCTGTGATGAGTTGACGCTGTTCGGAGATCGGGGTGATTAAAGCTGCCTCGTTCTCTGCGATACCTATGGCTGAAGCGAGATTGGCATCCGGATCGGCATCCACTGCCAGGACACGATAGCCGTCTCGGCTGAAAAAATTGGCCAAAATACCTGCTATGGTTGTTTTCCCAGTCCCTCCTTTTCCTGTGACGGCAAACTTCATCAAGATTTCCTTTTCGATTCTTCTTTTTTCAGAAGGGTTCTCACAAGAGTCACTGCCGATTCCGCTTCTGGCGCATATCCATCGGCTCCGATCTCATCAGCAAAGAATTGCGTGATGGGCGCTCCGCCGATAATTATTTTGACGTTTTTCTTTAACTGGGTGTATTTGATAATATCTGTGACCTCTCTCATGTAAGACATTGTTGTTGTGAGAAGTGCAGACATCCCCAATATATCAGGATTCTCTTTTTGGACTGTTTCGAGGAAGATTTCCTTGGGGACATCGATACCGATGTCAATGATATCGTAACCTTCCCTTTCCAGGGCGATCCTCACAACCATTTTCCCGATGTCGTGGAGATCTCCTTTCACCGTGCCCAGGACAATTTTCCCAAGAGAGTGTTCTTCGCCTTCGGTTAGATATGGCTTGATAACATCCATTGCCGATTTCATGGCCCTCGATGCGATCAGAACTTCTGGAATGAATATCTCATTCGCCTTGAATTTTTTACCGACAGCTTCCATTCCTTTTATAAGCCCTATGTTCAGGATAGTCTCAGGAGCAATATCCATAGAAAGGGCCTTTCTCAACAATTCTTTGACTGCAGCAGAATCCCCATGTTCCAAGTTTTTTGAGATTTCTAAAAGTATCTCCATTCTTACAGCCTCTCAGTGCGATTGATGCTGGTTTGGCTTGAAGTCATTTCTACTCCTAAAATAATCTAGCATTTTGCTGCACATTTCGTCTAGCATTTTAGGAGAAAATTTTGTAGAATTATGCTAAACTTGTACATATAAAGATAATAACTCATGCAACTTCAGAGAATCGTACCGGAAACAAAGTTTAAAATGCTCTCCTGTAAATATACAACCAAAACGGGATTGCCTCTCGTTCTTATCAATGCGAGCGGAGAAATCATACACAGTGGAAAAAAATGCACGATGTGTGAACAGGCCTTGACAAGCAAGAATAGTGTCTTGGCGAATAATTGCCGATTGAAGATGTTGAAAGCAATTGAGGAGGCCTTCAGGTGGGGAGAGGGGTATATCACTAATTGTCCCCTTGGGCTGATCATGTTCGCCGTGCCTATTGTTCTTAATAAAAGGCTCATCGGAGGATTTCTCAGTGGTTTTGCCATATTTCCGGAGATGAAACAGGATTTTAATGAGGAGATAATCCAGAACCTCAGGGGTTTCTATGAGTCCGTGGATGAGCTAATGCTCAGGAATTTGAAACTTAAGATTTTTTCGCTCAAGAAAGTGAGAGAAAACGTTTCGTACCTTCTGGCCCTCACCAGACAATTTCAAATCAATGATTTGAATTTTCTCGAAGACAGAAAAGCCAAATACATCCAGCAATACAAAATCGCCAATTTTCTGGATGATCTGAAAAAAAACAGCCCTGATATTGCGAGAAAAATTCTGGACAAACAGGAAGAGATCATCCAGAAGGTCAAACTCGGTGATAAAACAGGGGCCAGGGAGATTCTCAACGAGTTCTTAGGATCGATTTTTTTTGAGAGCGGCATGAATTTTGAAATCATCAAAGTCCGAATCATCGAACTGGTTGTCATCATCTCGCGAACGGCTATTGAAGCTGGAGTGGATGCAAAGGACTTGATGGGATTGAACTATTCTTATTTTACAGAGTTGAATAAGGCGACAGATTTAGACGAACTGTTGTTCAAACTGAATGATATACTGACCAACTTTATCAACAGAGTCTCTGTCACTAAAGAAAAGAAGAAAAAGATCAAAATCAGAAAAATGAAAGATTATATCGATCAAAATTTTACCCGGAAGATAAAATCTGAAGAAATCGCGTTGATTGGCGGCCTGAGCACGAGCAGGTGTCTCCACCTTTTTAAAGAGGAGACAGGGGTATCACTTTCGGAGTACATTAAGAAGCTCAGGGTCAATTATGGGAAATATCTTCTTCTGAATACGGATGTCAACATCGCAGATTGCGCGATTGAGGCTGGTTTTTTCGATCAGAGCCATTTTACAAAAACATTTAAACAGGTGGAGAAAAGTACCCCGGCTCAATTTCGACGCAAATACAGGAAATGGGGCTGGGAAACCATTGATTCAGGTTGATTCCGCCGCCAACGAGTTTTATTACCTTGAGGACTGTTTGACTAATCCTTAGAAAGTATTGTTAAGAAGCACATTTGCAAGAGCTTTCCCCAAAGCCCATAATCCATCCAGCTGAAGATGCTTATCGGCCGATCTATCGAAAAGAAAAACCATCCGGGCGGGGAATTCCTCATCGGCCATCCAGAGGAGCAACCTGACAGGGAGTCGGGGAAAGAAAATGAATTCAAAAGCACAGTCGCCTCCATCCACTATTTTGCTTCCATAAGAGAGGGATAGGGAGGCAAAACTATCTTTACTATGACCGAAGGCTTTTTGCAGTTCATCGCTCGGCATTTTGTGGGGGCCACGGAAAAACAGTGGACCAGAAGGGAATTGAGTCTCGGCCATCCACTTTCCAACCAGAGGAAGGTCTTTTGCCCCTACGAGATAGTTGACGGCTGCAAGCTGCAGATAGAAGCTTGGAAGTTGTTCCGGAAATGACTCGGCAAGCCTTACGCTTTTATTTGCCGGGGAAATATCATAATCCCTGTTGAGGATCCTTAACCGATAGCTTTTTGTCTCCGGATTATAATCAGACAGGCTTCGCCTCTCGATGTCGGTGACATCCATTCCCGAGAGGATTTTCCAGAGGTCTTCACTGATCATCAGAATTCGGAAAACTAACTGGGGGAAGTTTTTTCCTTGTCATATTTTTGAAGCCCCCTTTCAACAATCTCTTTCTGGGGGGATTCTGTAATTGCTTTGGTTCTCATGATAGATGTTGAAAAATTGAAATGGAAGAGTTAAGATTTTTTACTCAATTCGGAAAAGAATGATGGAAAAAGTACGGAGGAGACACATGAAAAGAATTATGACAGTGATCTTATGGATTCTATCATGGTTTGACCTTCATATGAAAAAATAGATGGAGGAAAGAATGAAACTCAAAGATAAGGTCGCTTTAATCACCGGGGGGAACTCCGGAATAGGCAAAGCCACAGCCATCCTTTTTGCCGAAGAGGGTGCCAGGGTATGTATTACAGGCCGCAATGAGAACAGATGTAAAGAAGTCGTCAAAGGAATCACTGATGGCGGCGGTCAGGCGATATACATCATCGCAGATGTTCGGTTTCCCGATGAGTGTCAGAGTACTGTGCAGAAAACGATGAAGGCTTTTGAACGGCTGGATATTCTCTTTAACAACGCCGGGGTGTATTTTCCGAACACTGCAGTGGATTGTTCAGAAGAAGAATGGGATCTCACCATCGATATCAACCTGAAGGGGACATATCTGATGTCAAAATTCGCACTCCCTTACATGATCGCCCAGAAGAGCGGCATAATCATCAACAACGGTTCCGGATGGGGGATTGTGGGCGGCAACGAAGGCGTCTCATATTGTGCATCAAAGGGCGGAGTTGTTCTTTTGACAAAAGCGATGGCCATCGATCATGCAAGACAGGGCATCCGGGTGAATTGCCTCTGCCCTGGCGATGTCGAAACACCGATGCTCGATGAAGATGCCAGGATGCGCGGAATGACATGGGAAGAATACCACGCGCAAGCTGTCGCTCAACGTCCGATGGGCCGGATCGGGACGCCCGAGGAAATCGCTAAAGCCGCGCTCTTTCTTGCCTCTGACGACTCCACCTTCATGACAGGAGCAACACTCGTTGTGGATGGAGGCGGTACAGCAGATTAACCGTGTATGTGTCGGCATAGCACTCAACTTCGTCCTGCCACTTCAATAAACCTTAATTATTCAAACTTTTGAACGAGGATCAAGAAAAAAACAAAGTGTTTTTGGAATCTATACTCCGTTTAGAACTCATCTTAATCATAACCGAGACAATTGGCATGCAAATTGCGGTAATAGCAACTGAAATTTATCCAACACACAAGAATTGCGATCTGATAGAGATAATATTGAAAAGAGTGTAATAAACCTTGACAACGCTGACAAATTATTTAAATAATAAATCAAAGGGACGAAACATAATTCCGCATTGCGGAACACATATAAATGTGTATGGGGAAATTAAATAAACATCTCAATTTTTTTTAATCGCCAGCTTGAAGGAGACAAAATGATGTTAAGAAGGATTCTCTTTAAATCTATTCCCTTATTGCTGGTTTTTCTTCTCTTAATGGTGAGTTTTTCCTCGGCCCAGCGGTTGACCGGAACCATTCGAGGTACTGTAAGAGATGATGCCGGTGAGAACCTCCCAGGAGCAACCGTAGAAATTCAGAGCCCGGATCTTATTGGTGGTGTCAAAGCTGATATCACCTCTGCGAGTGGTGTTTTTATGTTTTCTGCGCTGCCCCCGGGAACATACGAAGTGACCATCTCATTGGGAGGATTTCAATCACTCAAGAGGGAAGATATCATCGTTTCTGTAGGAAAAACAATAACCATGGATGTCGTTCTGCAACAAGCAACCGTCGAAGAAACAATCACAGTCATCGGAGAATCTCCAGTGATCGATGTCACCAAATCAGGGACAACGGCCAACTACAATCTTGATTTGCTGGAGAATCTCCCCAAAGCTCGTTTCACTTACATTGATATCATGCTCTGGGCTCCGGGTATCTCCGCCAATGAAACCCAAGGGGAAGAGTGGCATTCATCGATGGGATCAGCTTATTTTTCAGATTCTTACCTCGTCGATGGAATAGATACTTCCTTTGATTGGAACGGAACAACATGGGTATGGAACAACCCCGATATTTATCAAGAGGGAGAAATCATCGGCGTCGGCGCCCCAGCAGAGTACGGGAATTTTCAAGGAGCTGTTGTGAATGTGGTTACGAAATCAGGCAGCAACACATTCCGAGGAGATTTTAATACTTACATCCTTCCTTCGAGTTTTGTCGGCAACAATGTGCCTGATGCGGAATTCCCTTACAATGTCGGATATCAGAATGATTTCAGCTTAGAATTATCCGGGCCATTGAAGAAGGACACGATATGGCTCTATAGCAATATTCAATGGAAGCGATCCGCTTATTCTCAACTGGGAACTCCTACTGAATTTCCTACAAAGGCCGACTACAAAAGAGGGTTTTTAAAGTCCACCATTCAGCTCAACAAAAACAATAGACTGATGATTTCGTATCAGCATGAAGTGTCTGATCTGCCTGATGTCATCACACCCGCTCAACCCTATGACGCTTGCGCCAAAGAACCAGGGTGGTATCTTGTGCCAAATCTGATGTGGACATCGATTTTTAGTTCGGATGCCATTTTTGAGCTTAAATTAGGCGGTTGGTTTGCCCATGATGAATGGGTTCCCATGGATGGCAACTTGGATGAGTCCACCCATTGGGATGGAGCCACTGAATACTCCACCGAAGGGATATGGGGCTGGTCTAAAGGAAACGCTTCAAGAATCCAAGCCAATGCCACACTCAGTTATTATGCGGATGACTTTATTCATGGAAACCATGACTTTAAAGTCGGCGTGCAATATAGCCGAGGCCATAACGCTGGTATCTATTCCTATTCAGGGGGAGTTGCCTATTATGATTACGATGGTTATCCCTATTACGCGTATTTTCAAGATCCCTATAATTACGGACTCTCTGTTAGTAAGATTGGTGCATTTGTGGACGATTCCTGGTCTTTAAGTGACAGGTTAACCCTCAATCTGGGACTGCGGTTTGACCACCAGAACGGCGATGTCTTTGATGTGGATGAAATCGATACGAATAGAAATCCTACTGGAAATACCATACAAGGCCTCTCGAATGTTTTAGCCTGGAATAACTGGTCTCCTCGATTGGGTTTGGTTTACCAACTGACCTCTGATAAAAAGACCATTTTTAGAGCCACATACGGACATTACTATGAAGGCATGTACCTAGCAACGTTTTTTTCGCTTTCTCGCAGTTCCCAACCTGTCCATGCCTATTGGTACAATTGGGATACAGAGGAGTATGAATTATCCTGGACATGGGACCCACGTGAAGGAAGAGCTGTGGGTGATGATGTAAAGGCCAGCCTGTGTCAGCAGGTTTCAGTAGGCATAAGCCGCGAGCTCTTTACAGATTTCAGCCTTGAGGTAACCTATTTATACAAATACACTAAAGATCTTTTATCCTGGTGGAATACTTCGGCCGAGTTTGAAACCGTCGACTATTTTGATGAGTTTGCAGGAAAGACCATACAGGTCTGGAATCAGATCACTGATCCAGGCGATGATTTTCTCACCCTGATCAACCACCCGGACTACAAACAAAAGTACCAAGGATTGTTTATTTCTTTAAACAAGCGGTTGTCAAATAATTGGCAGATGAGCTCATCTTTTGTATATGCGAAAGCTTACGGAGTATCTTCGATGGGCCAACTGACTCAAGGGAACTTTTCAGGCTTGAGGGATCCGAATGACCTGATCAATAATTCCGGCTATGACGGGCTGCTTCAAAGCGATCGGAAGTACATGTTCAAATTGCAGGGGACTTACTTTTTCCCTTACGATTTTAGCGTCAGCGCCAGCTATACGGCCACGAGTGGAAAACCAATCGCAAGAACCATATCTATAACAGATTTTTTGGATCAAGGGGCAGTTGATATTCTTGCCGAACCCAGAGGTTCAAATTACAGGCTTGATTCATGGAATCTGCTTGACCTCAGAATCGAAAAGGTATTTAGATACAAAGAAAGATTCAGATTGAGGATTGCAGCGGATATATTTAACCTCTTTAATGATGCGACGACGATAGAAACGTTGACGACCAGAGGGATGGCAGATGGCTTTATGCAGCCTGCCCGAATCATTCCCCCTCGAAGAGTGCAATTGGGGATTCGCTTTTCATTCTAGAGGAATCTGAGAGGTTTATTTCGCAGAAAAGCATCTGGAATTCGGATTCAAACTGATAAAGTAGAGCTTGGGTCGGCTTGGGCCCAAAAACGACCCGTATCATTAAAAATACAATGAGGAGGTTAGCCAAAGTGCGCATTACGTTTAAAAACTTTTTGAGTCCTGTTTTACCGGTTTTTCTGATCATTTTTCTTTTAGTCGCCGTTTCCCCTCTTCTGTCCTTCCAGGCGTATACCCACACTGAGGCGACAGATAAAGTCGATGCACTCTTTGAGAGATGGAACAGAGTGGATTCCCCGGGTGCGGCGCTCGGAATTTTTCAAGATGGAAGGATTTTATACGCCCGGGGCTACGGCGTAGCCAATCTCGAGTACAACATTCCCATTACGCCACAAACTGTCTTTCGTGTGGGTTCGGTTTCAAAACAGTTTACGGCCATGTGTATTGCTTTGCTCGCTGAGCAAGGAAAACTGTCATTAGACGACGATCTCCGACAACTGCTTCCCGGGATGCATGAACATATTCCTCCGGTGACCATCCGCCATATGATTCACCACACTAGCGGGATACGCGATTATTTAGTCCTTCAGGCACTGGCAGGGAGATCTGGTGGATATTTCTACACGTCTCCGGACGTGATTGATTTGCTTGCTCGTCAAAAAGGACTCAATTTTAAGCCGGGAGATAAATATTCCTATTCGAATTCAGGTTACTTTCTCCTGGCAGAAATTGTCAAATGCGCAAGCGGTGTGACGATAAGAGAATTTGCAAAGAGATATATCTTTAATCCACTCGGAATGACAAGTACTCATTTTCACGACGATATCAATGAAATCGTGAAGAATAGGGCATCTGGATATATGCCTATAGGAGAGGGCTGCTTTAAGATTCACATGACTCAGCTCGATATGATCGGTGATGGCGGAATTTATACCACTGTCGAGGATTTCTTCAAATGGGATCAGAATTTCTATATGAATAAGCTGGGCAACAAAACCCGGGCTCTGATAGATTTGGTCACCACACCCGCTCGACTCAATAACGGGACAGCGATTGATTACGCATTCGGATTAGTTGTGAACGAGTACAGGGGCCTCAAATCGATCAGCCATGCAGGATCATTTGTGGGATATCAGGCGCACTATATCCAGTTCCCGGAACAGAAATTCTCTGTGGTGATTCTATCCAATCTTGGCTCGTTCGAACCCGATGGAATCGCAATGAAGATCGCGGATGTGTATTTGGCCGACCAGTTTACAGAGTCTATAGAGAAAGTTAAGGCGGAAGAAGACCTCTCCCCACAAATAAAACCGGCATTCAAGACGTTATCCACAGTGGCGCTGACAGAGTTTATCGGCACGTATTATTCCGATGAGCTCGATGCCACGGCGATTCTAACAATGAAGAATGATAAATTGTCTATGAAGCTGGGAAGACATGAGTGCGCCGCGGAAGCCATTTCAAACGATGGCTTTCTGACGACTTACATGAACGACGATGCATACAGCCTGAGCACTCGAAAGATAGATTTCAAAAGAGATGAGAAAAGAAGTGTTGTCGGCTTTGTGATGCAAGCCGATGAGATCCGGAATCTGGAATTTAAAAAAGATCACTGAATACCCAGATAAAAAATTTTTTTGCCGCAACCTGTACCACCTCTCTTCAGGCAGCGCCGTATTCTATTAAAAATCTTAGTCAGGGAGTTTTAGTTTCATTAGATTGCCAGTAGAGGAACGCAGGTATGCCTGCAATTAGAATGAGGAGACCGATGAGAGATTGAAGGGGTTGAGCCCAGATCGTGTTCAAAAAAACGCCGAGGTTGATCAGGACAAAAAGGATGGGCAAGACAGGATATCCCCAAGCTTTGTACGGGCGTGGGGTCTCTGGTTGTTTGAAACGCAGGATGATGACCGCCAATCCGGTCGCAGCCCAGAATATGACAAGAGCAAAGACAACGTATTCGAACAGGTCTTGATAGGTTCCGGATAGACAGAGAAGCGAAGACCAAATCCCCTGCCAGATGATGGCTTTTGTCGGAACCCTGTAACGGGGATGGACATATCGCATGCTCTTGAAGAAACAGCGGTCCTCAGCCATAGCGAAGTAAACTCGCGGCCCGAACAGGATGGTCGCACTGAGACAGCCAAAGATCGAAATCATGATCGTGGCCGAGATAAAAAAGGTCGCTGTGGAGCCGAAGAGCTGCGTGGACGCCAGCTCCCCGATGCGGGCAACTCCTTTCATGCGCTCGACGGGTAAAGCCGTCACATAGACTACGTTCACCAGAAAATAAATGAGGGTAACGCTCAGAGTCCCCAGAATCAAACCTCGGGGCAAGTTTTTTCCCGGATTTTTTATCTCTCCGGCGGCACAGTTTATGCTATACCAGCCATCATAGGTCCAGAGAACGGCTATCAATGCCAATCCAAATAACTTGATACTGAAGGACAAGTCACCCGTAAACAATCCCTCTGGAGAGGTTACTCCTGCTTTTGACCCCAATGTCAGGCCGAGCACAATCAACACGGCCACGGCCGCAATCCGCAAAAATGTGAATATATTCTGAACCACGATACCGCTTTTGATGCCAATATAATTGACGGCAGACAAAAACAAGATAGATACTACCGCGATCAGTTGACCTGCAGATAAAGAGTACTCGAAGCCCAGAAGATAGAGTTTTAAAAGATAGGTCTTAGTCGATAGGGCCGGGACAAAGTATCCAAAGTATTCGGCAAACCCGACGGCAAGAGCGGCAGCTCCTCCGCACTCAATGACCCAGAAAAATCCCCATCCGTAAAGAAAACCCGCCCAGGGACCGTATGCTTCCCGCAGATAGATGTACTGCCCTCCTGCCCGGGGATACATGGCTCCCAATTCCGCAAATGCTAGGGCTCCGCTCATTGCGAAAAACCCGCCCAGCAACCAAACGATCAAGATCATGAGGGGAGAGGGGAGATACTCGGCAATAAAACCGGTTGTCATAAAAATTCCGGAACCGACAATGGCCCCTATGACCAGAAACGTCGAATCCAGAAGGTTCATCTTTCGCAGGAGTTGCGGGGAATCCTGTGTTGTTTTGTTGCTCATCTGTGACTATCCCTCATAGCGCACATTTTTATATCAGAGGATTCTTGAGAAGTCAAATCAACAATCAAAATAGCATGTTTCCTTATTTCCGTGATTGAGGACCTGATGGACTAGACCTCAAAATGTGAGACCCCTTCCGTCTTCGCAAAAGACCCGCCCCACCCGCCACCATATTGCTCAAACGGATTGGATCTCTCTCTTAGCTGCTATCCGGACATCGTTGTGCCCGTATCACGGAAATGGGGATGCTTCCCTCAAAAGAGAATACATTTAGTTTGTAAACACGTGTTGATGATTCTATAATGATCAGGAATCAGGAAAGGAAATAAGAAATGAGTAAATTTTATGATCTCGCGCAAATCAAGGATGTCTTAAAGAAACTCCAACCTATCCAGGAAATAGAAGAAGGGTTCGTGGCCTATTCCCAAGGCAGAGCCGTGATCCCCCCCGTGGGGGAGATGATCTTCAAAAAGCCTCCCGGTGATGTCCACATCAAGTACGGTTATATTGTGGATGACGATTATTATGTCGTTAAAATCGCTTCAGGATTCTTCGAAAGCCCCAGCTCGAATAGGTACACGAGTAACGGGCTCATGCTGCTTTTTAAAAAAGGAACGGGAGAGCTGGCTTGCACACTGTTGGATGAGTGCCATCTCACCAATGTGAGGACTGCCGCCGCCGGTGCAGTCGTTGCCAAATACCTGGCTCCGAAACAGGTCGATTGTATAGGGATCATGGGGGCGGGAACACAGGGACGCATGCAGCTAGAGTTTTTAGAGTCTGTCATAGATTGCAAGGATGTTATGGTGTGGGGAATGAATCAGAAAGAGCTGGATGAATACAGGGCGGACATGGAGCCTTTGGGTTTCAGTATCCGGACGACCTTGAGGGCCGAAGATATCGCGGCTCACTGCAATCTTATCGTCACGGCAACGCCCTCAAAATCACCCATATTGTCGGCTGATCTGATCCGTAAAGGAACACATATCACAGCAATGGGGTCTGACACTCCGGAGAAGAATGAGTTGGACCCGCGAATACTCCAAAAAGCCGACATCGTCGTCGCTGACAGCATCAGTCAGTGTCTTCTGCGGGGGGAGATTCATCAAGCGCTGAAATCCGGTGTTCTGGAAAAAGAGCGGATCGTGGAATTGGGGAATGTGATTGTCGATCCGGAACTTCAGAGAACCTCCGAAGAACAGATCACCATCGCAGACCTGACCGGGGTTGCGGTTCAGGACATCCAGATCGCAAAGGCCGTTTATCATGCCCTGATCGGTGAGAATAAGAGCCAAGGTTCCATGAGGAAACCTGATTAGGTATTTTTTGTTTTGGGTTGCTTTTGCAGCGATCCTGTGAAGGACAAAGCAGCAGAAGTGTACAAGTTCTTGGCCAAAATCACATCTTCCAGTTGAATGCTCTCCTCTGGTGAATGGGCATAATTCAACTCGCCGGGGCCCCAAATGATCGAAGGGATTTTTGCTTCTCTAGAGATCAGTGCCGCATCTGTCCAGGCCGGAAAAACGCCGAGAGATTCCGCCGGCAGATCGTGCTCGCGCAGGGCGTTTTGAGCCGCTTGAACGACAGGATGCTCCGGCTCGATGGTTACCGGACCATGCAGCATCGTAGCCATGCTGTCGGGAACGCGGAAGACTTTTGTTTTCAACCCTGGCCGGGCTGATCGTATTTTTGCGAGCAGGATTTCGAGGTCTTCAAACACTTGCTCTATCGTTTCTGTGTTGACCCACCGTCGGTCGAGCTTGATCTGACAATGTGCAGCCACGGTACTCGGTTGATCACCGCCCTTAATAGTCCCTATGTTTATCACCGGAAGGCCAAGAACAGGATCGCGCCTCTTTTGGAATTCGGGAATAAGCTCTTTTTCAACGAGCTGAATAAAATGAGCGGCTGCAGAGATAGCATTGATCCCTGATTCCGGAGTCCCTCCATGAGCGGCTTTCCCTTCGAATTCAACCACCAGCCATTCCAAACCCTTATGTCCGATAGCGATCAGATTGTTGGTGGGTTCGCCCACGATTGAAGCATCGGCCTTGAAGCCGCTTTTGACGAGATGTTCCGAGCCGAGAGTCTGTGTTTCTTCATCAATGATGGCGGCCAAAGTGACTTTGCCGCGGGTCAATGTGCATGACGTTTTCATATGGACGAGAGCACCTGCCATCGCTGCCAGAGCGCCTTTCATGTCCGCTGTTCCCCGTCCGTAAAGCCTTCCTTCTTTTTTTATAGCGGCGAAAAGGTCCACAGAGCTTTTTTCATTGGGGGGGACAGTGTCGGTATGGCCACACAGTAAAAGATGCGGACCTGGTTTCACTCCTTCAACCGAGGCCAAGAGGTTTGGGCGCCCGGCGCAGACCTCTGTGATGACTGTTCCGATACCGTGAGAGCGCAGATAAACATCTAGCTCCTGAACGACTCCCTCTTCTTGTCGCGGAATACCGGGATAGCTCCGTGCTTTGACCAATCGGATCAAAAGCTGAATGATCTCTGCATTGAGAGAACGGGTGTCTTGAGTGCTTCCGGCTTTTGTCATGGCTCCTCCTTCTTGTTTTACTGTCGGCATGTTTATATCTATAATCCTGATGAGACTTCCATCGAGGACATTGTTATTTCTTTCTTGGTATGATAGGCAGTACTATTCTCGAGGGATGTTCGTCATCGTGAAAGATGGTCTGTTTGGCGCACATCCATTCCGAATCTGTGCCGAACGGGTGGCCCGTGTTGGGATTCCGGTCGATGAGAGGAAAATAACTGCTGGTGATGGAGACTCTTAACCGATGCCCCTTTTTGAAGACATGGCTTGTGAACATCAGACCTATGGTAAATTTGTAAACATGTCCCGGTGTCAGCAGTGAAGGCTCGGCTTCGGATTCGCGATATCTTGCTCTGATCACTCCGGAAAGGGGAGGGGAGATACTCTGGGAGTAGCCATCTGGATGCACATCACTGACCTTCACGACAAAATCCGTGTCCTCTGCTGAAGAGGAGGCATATATTTGCGCGTTAATCGATCCTGTAACTTCTATGTCTTTTTCAAGAGGATCTGAGGTGTACACGAGGACGTCATCCCTCACCTCTATCGGCTTTAGGTCTCGGGCTCCCGGCTCTTCGAAAAAATAGTCTGTGACGGGGTTGGACGGATCATAAACAAAACGGTCGGGCTCTTCTCCTTCCGGTTTTTCTCTGCTCAGAAAGCCGCCACCCCAAAGGGAGTTTGCCGAGCCGTCGCTGTGCAGATAGAATGGGGTGGTCTCTGCCCGGGATAACGGCCATTCTTTTTCGTCTCTCCACTTATTGTCTCCCATGACGAACAACCGCACAGGCGGTTCTTCCATGATCCCGTTGTTGATATCTTTTAGCCAGTAGTCGAACCATCGGAGAGCCAGTGCATCGACGTCGATTATCGCCTGCGGCCCAAAGTCGAGATCCCCCGACTTTGAGGATTCACTGCTGCAGTGTGTCCAGGGTCCGATGATCAGTTTCTGTCCTTTTCTTGCCGTTTCAGTTTTGCCGTTAGCCTTCATTCCAAGAAAATTGAAGATGGCTCCGGGCTGTCCGTAGCCGTCATCGAACCATCCTGTCAGATTATATGCAGGAACACTCACATTCTTATGGGACTTTTCTATGTTTGCAAAATCCCAGAAAGAGCCGTCATCGGGGTGAGCAATCCATTCATAATAATAATGGCAGAATTCTTCCAATAAAGGAAAATCGTTAAGGGGAAGATACTTCAGCCATCTCCATTTATTCGCTTCCCACGAGGGGAAATTCTCTTTGTGTTCGGTCGGATTTTCATCCGGGCTTCTGTGTCGCTTCAAGTCCGGTAGTCTGTCATACAGCCAGCCAATCCAGGAGAGGTCAAAGGTCCCGCCAAAATAAAAAAAATGTCTGGCATTGGCGAATGTACACTGAGGGAAAATCGCCCGCAAATGCGGCGGGTCAGCTATTGCGGCGAGCCATTGCACGCCGCCGAGATAGGAACACCCAACCATCCCCACCTTTCCATCCACATAGGGGAGAGCCGCAGCCCATTCCACCGCATCATATCCATCGTCAGTTTCCTGCACATAAGGGAGGAATACACCCTCAGAGGAATAGCGGCCTCGCACGTCCTGGATGATGACCACATATCCCTTCTGGGCTGCGTGAACTGGGAAAAGAGAGTAATCCATGCTGTAACGGTCTTTATTATAAGGTGTTCTGATGAGGATAGCTGGAAATTTTCCTTCGGCATCAGGCCTATAAATATTTGAAAAAAGCTTGATTCCGTCTCTCATAGCATTGGGAATCTCTTTTTCGGTGATGACTTCATAAGGGCGATTTTCCGAAAAGGCCATCCCGCTCAAAATTAAAAAACAAATCAAGAATAGATGACAAAATTTCTTTAGACAAATTTTGCGCGTTGACAATCTCATGGTTTTCCTCTCAGTGCTGGTGAACCCATTTTAAGAACTGATTGAACAAATATCTTATATCACATGTCGGAATGTTTTCATTAAGAAATTTTAAAATTCAGGCCGGGCTAAACAGCTTTGGTGGGGAGCTCGATGGCCAGATCCTCTTTTTTTTCAGAAATTTTTAGCAAGATAGAGAAAATGAGACCTACAAATCCTAGAGAAGCAAACATGATCATGGTGTATGTGTAGTCCCCTCCGGAAATATCCGTGATTTTCCCGGCCAGCCATGGCACAGCCGTCATCCCGATATTCTGGAGCAAAGTCATCATGCCAAAAGCCGTACCCAAACGTTCCTCCTCGATAATGAGAGGTATGGTCGGCCACAGAGCTGCAGGGACGAGAGAAAATGAAAATCCGAGCATGACCATGGAAACCGCCGGATGAAGTGAAGTAAGAGCGAGGAGGGAATGTGCGGGGACCAATAAAATCGATCCGATGATAATCATCGTGGCTCTCTTCCCGAATTTATCCACAAGAAAACCGAATAAGGGAGTAAAAACCATCGAGCCGATAACGATAAGCGATGTGTAAAATCCTCCCTTGACAGCGCTGAATCCAAATTTCGCCTGCAGGAATACTGTGGAGAATGCCGTAAAAGGAAAAATGGCTGAATAAAAAGTCATGCTGAGGATGGAGATGAACCAATAGGAAGGTTTGAACCGGAAGATATCCTGAATCACAAACTTTTCGCTCTTATCTCCTCTGTCTGGATCTCTAAAGCTTTTCTCGGATTTTTTATCAATTCCGGCATAGACGAGAAACAGAGCAAAACTGATGAACATGATGACAGATGAAACCCAAATGGAAAGCCGCCACGAACCGCTTAAAGCCTGGATGTGGGCCGAAGTGTTGTGCGCGGCGATTGTTCCGAGCCGGGCAATGGAAAGCGCCAGAGCAAAACCAAGGGCAAGCTCTTTGCTTTTGAACCACTTCGACAGGATCTTTGTCTTAGTGATGAGAAGCGACTCCGCCCCAAGACCGAAAATAAATCTTCCCAGGAGCATGATCGGGAAAGAGGGAGCAGCCGCCGTGATCAGAACGCCGGTCGCACAAAGAGCTGTGAACAAATTCCCGGCCTTTCTGATGCCGATTTTATCCAGAAGGATCCCTCCCACTAGGACCATGATCAGATTGGGTAGACTGTAATAGCTGAAAAGAAGCCCATACTGCGCGCGTGTGATCCCCATGTCGCTGATGATGTAAGAGGCTATGGGACTCAGCGCATCAAACGCATAGTAGGCGCCGAAAACCACTATGCCCATGATCAGCAGAACGCCCCACCTTAACTTGAATACTAAATCATTCGTTTGTGCGTTCATTAATGACCCATGATTATATAAAATTTCAAAGAATGCATGATATCATTTTGATGTTAGTGACACAATCATTCCGATAGGCGGAATTTCGTTTTCGGACTCGCCAATTGAGGCAATAAATTCGGTGTTCGTTTCAGATTTAAAGATGATTGCGTGCCACGATGTTTATTGACATAAACTCTACTTTTTAGATAGAATAATATCATGATTAACATGATGTGTTTCGAATGTTCATCTTATTTCTTTAGAACTCAAATCTCTCTCATCAATTACATGAACCGTTTTAGCGGACTGTAATAATCCACCCCTTACCTCCACATAAATATTTTCAATATTTTTCTGTCTTAATATTCAAGAGATGGAATGACTTTCAAGGAGTAAAAAAATGAAAAAGAAAACGAAAATCATTGTTCTCGGATCCGGTCTCGTAGGCGGTCCGATGTGCGTGGATCTTGCGAAGGAACGCGATTTCGAAGTGACGGCCGTAGATATAAATAGAGATTCGCTCAAAAGCTTGGAAAAGGGGAATACCCTTATCAAAACTATACGGGCTGATCTCTCCAAAACAGAGAAATTGAAAGAGTTGATAAAGCCAGGTGATTTAGTGATAAGCGCTGTGCCCGGCTATATGGGTTTTCAAACCTTAAAAGCTGTGATCGAGGCCAAAAAGAATGTGGTCGATATCGCATTTTTTGCCGAAGATCCATTCTTGCTCGATATCCTCGCTAAAAGAAATGATGTGACAGCGGTGATCGATTGCGGCGTTGCCCCTGGCATGTCTAGCATCCTGGTCGGTCATGTCCACCGATTGCTGGATGAGACGCATAATGTGCTGATTTACGTCGGGGGATTGCCGGAAGTCCGTGAATGGCCGTACGAATTTAAAGCAGGTTTTTCGCCGATCGATGTGATCGAAGAATATATCCGGCCGGCCCACTACATTGAGAACGGGAGATTGGTCGTTAAGCCTGCCCTGTCGGAGCCGGAACTGATTTTTTTTCCCGGAGTCGGAACGCTGGAGGCGTTCAATACCGATGGGTTGCGTACACTCGCCACGACGATATCAGCTCCAAATATGAAGGAAAAAACGTTGCGTTATCCCGGTCATATCGAAAAAATGGCCGTGCTCAGAGAGACAGGTTTTTTTGATAAGAATAAGATCGCGGTCAATGGAGCAAGAATCCGGCCGCTCGATCTCACGGCGCGCCTATTATTCCCGAAATGGAAATTGAATGAAAACGAGAGAGACCTAACAGTTATGAAGCTGATCGTTGAGGGGAAAAAAGCGGATCAAAATTTGCGCTTGACTTATGATCTGTTGGATCGTCATGACTCCTCCACGAACACACATTCTATGGCTCGAACGACGGGTTATACGGCGACACTCGTCTTGAGAATGATCGCACGAGGTCTTTACAAGCGAAAAGGTGTATCCGCGCCAGAATTTATGGGCCAACAACCGGAATGTGTAGATTTTATGCTTAGAGGTTTAAAGGATCGTGGGATTATTTATACGGAAACTGTTGCAACACTCGAGGAATCAGGGCTCGAGCAAGGAACTGTAATGAGGTCGTCAGCATAAAAGAGGCATGAAAAAGCGGAGTGCGATTAAGTCCTCTCCATCTTCATACAGCTCTTACACAGGAAAAGAATCGAGTTCTCTTTGATAGATAATTTCTGTTGAAACGTTGGTCTGTTGTGTGATACAGAATCTGCATAGACCGAAAAAGGAGAAGATCCGATGAAAATCCAGTATTTTAAGATGGAGCGTGCCCAATCGCAATGGGAGAATATTGTGGACTACAATCTTTCAGAAAGCGGTGTGGATCCGCTCTCCTTCGATGAGCTTGTCCAGGAAGGAATTAACGAGCTTAATAGAGATAAAATATGACTGAGGAGGAAATATGAGACGAACACCCATATATCTTATTGCTTTTTGTCTGCTCGTTATGGTCCCGCTCTCACTAGCGATGCAACAGGCTTCAGATGCCCAACTGAAAAAGGAGATAGGGGAGATCATAGATCATAAAAACGAAATGCTTATCGGCGTGAGCGATAAAATCTGGGAATATGCCGAAATTGCCTTGATGGAGCATGAATCTTCGAAGCTTCTTGAGCAAATTCTCGTGAGTGAGGGTTTTGTGGTTGATAAAGATGTTGCCGGGCTGCCGACCGCATTTGTTGCCACCTACGGTTCCGGGACGCCGATCATTGGCATATTGGCCGAGTACGACGCTCTGCCGGGACTTTCCCAGGACAGCAAACCATTCAAGCGAGTTCTGGTAGAAGGAGACGCTGGACACGGGTGTGGCCATAATCTTTTTGGAGCCGGAAGCCTGGGCGCTGCTATCGGGCTCAAAGAAGTCATGGAAAAACATAGCCTGAAGGGCACCTTAAGGCTCTACGGGTGTCCCGCAGAGGAAGATGTCGGTGGGAAACTCTACATGGCCAGAGATGGTCTTTTTGATGATCTGGATGTGTGTTTGGCGTGGCATCCGTACTACGAGACTTCTGTAGATGTGGATGGCAGTCAAGCCGTAGATGATTTAAAAGTTGAGTTTTTTGGAAAAACAGCACATGCCGCCTTCGATCCCTGGATGGGAAAAAGCGCTTTGGATGCAGTGGAGATGCTGACATTCGGTATCAACCTCCTCCGTGAACATGTAAAACCGTCAGTCCGTATCCATTATGTGATCACTGACGGAGGA